>DNFG01000135.1:0-8210 GCA_003487005.1 Bryobacterales bacterium | reverse complement strand
TCATTTATTTCGCTTCCTTGACGTTTTTCGGACTCTTCCTGTCGGCGCGGAGCCTTGAATCGCTCCGCTGGAGGTCGTAATTCCATGTCCGCTAACTGGATCAAAAGCAGGCAGACCCAATTCGGGCTTTACGCCACCCTCTACATCTGCATCGTCATCGCCGTCCTCGGCGCGGCTAACTGGCTCGGCGGCCGGCATAACAAGTCCGTCGATACCACCGCCAACAAGCGCTTCAGCCTCGCCGACCAGACCCAGAAGGTCGTCAAGGGCCTCCAGCAGGACGTCCGGATCCTCTTCTTTGAAGAGACCGCCCGCTTCCCCCAGGGCCGCGATCTGCTCGACCGCTACAAAAACCTCAATCCCGGCCGTCTGACCGTCGAGTACATCGACCCCACCAAAAAGCCCCAACTCGCCCGCGAGTACAACATCCGGGTCCAGGGCACCGTCGTCGTCCAGGCCGGCGAAAAGCGCGAAGAGGCCCGCGCCATGAGCGAGGAGGAGATCACCAGCGCCCTCATTCGGGCCCTCAAGGAAGGCCAGAAGACCGTTTGTTTCCTCGAAGGCTTCGGCGAGCGGTCCATCAACGAACCCGGCGCTCCCAACTACTCCGGCGCGCGCCAGCAACTCGAGCGGAACAACTACGAAGCCCGCTCGATCAACCTCCTCGAAGACCCCAAAATCCCCGGGGATTGCGCCATCATCGCCACTGGCGGCCCCCGGCAGGCCTACCCGCCCGCCATCGCCGCCGTGATCCGCGAATTCGTCGAAAAAGGCGGCCGCGCGCTGATCATGATCGACCCGCCGATGTCCACCACCGCCACGCGGATCGCCCGCCAGGAAGCCCTCGAGGAGGTGCTCGCCTCCTGGGGCGTCACCCTCAAGCGCAATCTCGTGCTTTCGATGGGCCGTGAACTCCTGCAGGGCGTCTCGCCCGAGGTCGCCATCGCCAGCGATTATGGCTCCCACCCGATCGTCCGCGATATGCGCGGCGGTTCCGCCGCCTTCCCGCTCACCCAGTCGCTCGAGGTCAAACCGACGGACCAGACCAGCGTTGAGCGCCTCGGATCCACGTCCAAAACGAGTCTCGCCGTCGCCGGCGAAGTCGGCACGCTCAAGGAAAGCGATATCGACAAGGGCGAACCCGGCTCCCACATTCTCTCCGCCGCCGGCGTCTACCGGACCGGCCAGGAGGGCCTCGAAGGCCGATTCGTCGTCACCGGCACCTCCGAGTTCATCGCCGACCGCTCGATGCGGATCCTCGGCAACAGCGATCTGTTCCTCAACATGATCAACTGGCTCTCCAGCGATGAAGACCTGATCTCGATCCGCCCGAAAGACCCCGAGGACCGGCGCATTCAGCTTTCCCAGGGCCAGATGTTCGTCGTCCGGATGGTCAGCCAGTTCGTCATCCCGCTTGGTATCATCCTCGCGGGCGTGCTGGTCTGGTGGCGCAGGAGATAGCCGGTCATGCCGCTGAAGCGCCTCCTCTCTGCTGTCGTCGCCCTGCTGATTGCCGCCGGCCTGGTCTGGTGGTCGCGCGAAAAGGGCGCGCCGGGCGACGACGCCCCCGCCGGCCCCAAACTCCTGGATCTCGCTGAAAACAAACTCCGGAAGATCGAACTCCGCCGCGCGGGCGGCGAAACCACCGTCCTCGAACGAGGCGCGGACGACCAGTGGTCCCTGACCTCCCCGGCCGCCTTCCGCGCCGATCGCGATGCCGTCCAGACCCTCGTCACCGCCCTTTCGAAGCTGAATGCCGAGAAGATCGTCGAGGAAAAGGTCGACGACTTCACCGAATTCGGCCTCCGGGAACCCGCCTTCATCGCCCTCGTCACAATGGACGATGGCACTCTTCACACCGTCATGCTCGGCGACGAAGTCCCCGCCGCGGGCGGCCAGTATGCCCGCCTCGCCGGCGACCCGCGCCTGTTCACCATTGCCGCTTTCACCAAAACCAACCTCGACAAGTCCACCATCGACCTTCGCGACCGCCGCCTGCTCACGTTCGATTCCACCGCGCTGCAGACTGTCGAACTCCGCTCCCGGGGGCAATCGGTCGAGTTCGCCCGCAAGGATGCCGGCAACTGGCGGATCTCGAAACCCGAACCCCTCCGCGCCGACGGTTGGCAGGTCGAAGAACTGGTCCGCCGCCTCCGCGAGGCCCAACTCGACCCGGCGCAAAGCCCGGACGACGCCAGGAAACTCGCCGCGGAGTTCAATCGCGCTGCTGTCATTGCTGTCATTGCTGTCATTGCTGTCAATGACAGCACCAACTCCCAGCAATCCCTCGAAGTCCGCAGGACCGCCGACAACCGCTATCTGGCCCGCAGTTCGGCGGTCGAGGGCGTCCATCTGCTCTCGAACGACACCGGCGAGGGCTTCGACAAGTCCATCGCCGACTTCCGCTCCCGCAAACTCTTCGATTTCGGCTTCGCCGAGCCTTCCAAAGTCGAGTTCAAGGACGCAAAGGGCGTCCGGGTGTTCACAAAAGACGCCGCCGCCTGGAAGGAAGGCCCGAAAACCGTTGATTCCGTGGGGGTTCAGTCCCTGATCGACCGTCTCCGCGACCTGACCGCCGAAGGCTTCCCCGCGTCTGGATTCACCACCCCGGAGATCGAAGTCTCGATCACCGCCGGCAAACCCGCCACCACTGAAAAGATCCTCGTCAGCCGCGCCGGCGAACGTTTCATCGCCCGCCGTGACGGCGAACCCGCCCTCTACGAACTCAAAGCTGAGGCTGTCAACGAGATGGCCCAGGCGGCGCGCGACATCAAGGAACCGCCCCCGACGGAGAAGAAGTAAACCGGATGTCCGCACTCCTGACAGATCTGTATCAATTGACCATGGCCGCGGGCTACTGGCTTGCCGGAAAGACCGCCGAACGGGCCACGTTCGAGTTGTTCGTCCGCCGCCTGCCCGAGAACCGGAACTTCATCCTGGCGGCCGGTCTGCCGCAGGCGGTCGATTATCTGCTGAACCTCCGCTTCAGCGAGGAAGATGTGCGCTATTTGCGCACTTTGGAGCAGTTTGCGCGCCTTCCGGAGGCTTTTTTTGACACTCTGCGCGCGTTCCGGTTCACCGGAGACGTCTTCGCCGTCCCCGAAGGCACCCCGCTTTTCGCCGGCGAACCCCTGCTCACGCTCCGCGCTCCCCTGATGGAAGCCCAACTGCCCGAGACGTATCTGTTGGCAACATTGGGCTTCCAGACCCTGATCGCCACCAAGGCCGCCCGGATGGTGGAGGCCGCCGGCGGCCGGGGCGTCGTCGAATTCGGCACCCGCCGGGCTCATTCGCCCGGAGCGGGCGTGCTGGCGGGCCGGGCCGCCTACATCGGGGGCTGCCTGGGCACCTCTAACACGTTGGCTGGCAAAGACTTCGGGATTCCGGTCTTCGGCACCGCCGCGCATTCGTGGGTGATGTCGTTTCCGACGGAACTCGAAGCCTTCCGGCGGCTGCAGGAGCTTCTGGGGCCGGCGACCACGTATCTGATTGACAGCTATGACACTTTGGAGGGCGCGCGGCGCGCGGCGTCGCTCGGAAAGCCGCTCTGGGGCGTCCGCCTGGACAGCGGCAACCTGGTGGAACTGGCGCGCGAGGTCCGGGCGATTCTCGACGCCGCCGGCCTCCCCGACGCCAAGATCATGGCAACAGGGGACTTAAACGAGTACAAGATCCTCGAATTGGCCGCCGGCGGGGCGCCGATCGACGCTTACGGAGTCGGCACCGACCTCGCAACCTCCTCCGATGCGCCCCGCCTCGGGGCTGTGTACAAACTCGTCGAGATGGAAGTGGCGGGCGAACGGCGGTACACCGCCAAGTACAGCGAGGAAAAGGCGACGATTCCCGGCGCCAAGCAGGTGTTCCGCTACGCGCACCACGACGTGCTGGGCCGGGCCGGGGAGTGTCCGGCTCCGGATTGCGAAGCCCTGCTCAAGCCACTGATTCTAGGCGGAAAACTGGTGCAACCGCTGCCTTCGGCGACTGAAGCGCGGGCGCGGGCGCGGGCGGCGCTCGACCGGATGCCGAAGAAACTGAAGAGCCTTTTCGAGTGTGATCCAGCGTATCCGGTTGAACTGAGTGACGAGTTGCAGCATCTGATGGAAGAGGTCCGCCAGCAGGCGCGGGTCAACGGAACCTGAAATGAAGACGGTCTTTGTCGATGTGGACACGCAGTGGGACTTTCTCAGCCCTTCCGGAGCGCTTTCTGTGCCTGGGGCGGCGCAACTGGTCCCATTGTTCGTGGAATTGAACCGTTTTGCCGCCGCGCAGGGCTTCCCGGTGGTGTCCACGACGGACGCCCACGGGGAGAACGACCCGGAGTTCCGCCAGTGGCCCGCGCACTGCGTGGCGGGGACACTGGGCCAGCAGAAACCGGCCGGGACGCTGCTCGACGGGCGGGTCACGCTGTCTTCGACGCCGGGCGCGCGGGTGGTAGCCGGGGGGTGGAAGCAGGTGCTGGTGGAGAAGCAGGAGTTGGACTGCTTCAGCAATCCGAATTTTGGTGCGCTTCTGGGTGACCTTTCGGCGGAGAGATTCGTCGTCTATGGTGTGGTGACCGAGTACTGTGTCCGCTGCGCGGCGCTCGGCCTGTTGAAGACCGGCGCGCGCGTGGAACTGGTAACGGACGCCATCCAAAGCCTGGACGATCAGGCGGCCGCGCGGATGCTGGCGGAATTCTCCGCCTCGGGCGGCGTGTTGACGGACACGGCCCGGGTGCTGTCAGTTTGAGAACGGTTTTTCGGGTTCCGGCAGGGGGACAACCGTTGCCGGGCGCCAAAGCCGTTCGAGATCGTAGTAATCGCGCTTTTCGGGCGTGAAAACGTGGATGATGAGGTCGCCGAAGTCGCCGAGGATCCATTCGGCATTCTCGTAGCCTTCGACGGCGATGGGCATCTCGCCGGCAACCATCTTCATCTGTTTGGCGATTTCGTCCCAGATCGCCTGGATCTGAGGCTTGTTGGTGCCGTTGCAAATGAGGAAGAAGTCCGCGAACGTGCCAAGTTCGCGAAGGTCGAGAATGCGGATATCGGAAGCAAATTTGGATTCAGCCGCGCGAAGCGCGAGCAGCCACGTGGGGGTGTCCGTGGAGGAAGGAACTGGTACTTCTGCCCCGGTTTGATGTTCAGTGCGCAATGGGTGCGAGGGAACGTCTCCTTATCCGGTATCGTACTACACTGAGGATGTTGAGCAAGTCTTTTCTTTATTTCGGTTTAGTGACTCTGATGGCGTTGAGCGCCCTGGCGCAGGCCCCGGCGGGCGATATAGCGCGGGCGCGGGAGCTTTCGGCGTCGGGCGTGGCGCCGAATTCCGCCGTGGCGCGGGCCGAAAACGATGCCGCCGATTTGATGGACGAGATCGTACTCCGGCGGACGTTGTACGGGCTGATCACGGTGGAGTCGATCAGCGAGGAAGAGACGAAGCAGATGCTGGAGGCGGCGGAGCGGCGGGTGGAGCGGAGGAAGGCGCGGATGGCGCAGGTCCGGCACATGGTGGACGAAGGCTTGCTGGCGCGCGTGGCGCTGCGAAACCTCGAAGAAGAGATTCGCGAGCACGAGACGACGCTGGATCTGGCGCGAAGCCGGGCGGCGCTGCTGGACGGGATCGCGGCGATGGCGCGCCTGGAGATCGAGACGGCGCAGATCGAAGAGACCCAGCCCGAGATGCTGCCGGTGAGCGAGAAATTCGTGGGGGCGGGGCGGTTCTCGCGGGACCATCTGCGGAAGGTGGTTCTGGCGTTCGAGAAGGAGTTCGGGGCACCGCTGCCGGTGAGCGCGAACGGCGACACGGCGTTTCACCGGGCGATGGGCTTCGACCATAGCGGGCGGGTGGACGTGGCGGTGACTCCGGATCAGCCGGAAGGCGTCTGGCTGCGCAGGTTCCTCGAAGCGGAGAACATTCCCTACCACGCTTTCCGGAGCTTTGTGCCGGGCGCGGCGACGGGTGCGCATATCCACATCGGGCCGCCGAGTCTGCGGCGGCGGGTGGCGGATTAGGGGGGCTTATTCGTCCTTCTGGATCGGTCCTTCCGCGCCTGTATCCATTGCAAGGGTAGCGGGCGGCAAGAGTAACAACAGAACATCCCAATACAGGCAGCCAAACTGACCAGTGATTTGCGCATGGATGGGTCTGCCTCGGCATGGTATGATCTTACTGGAGTCTTACCGATGGAAACGACACGGCTATCCACAAAAGGTCAGGTGATTCTGCCCAAGCGGATTCGGGACTCCCGTTCCTGGGGCCCCGGGGTGGAATTTGTGGTGGAGGAGACTGCGGATGGCGTGCTGCTCCGGCCGCGGAAAGCAATCCGACCCACCAGCGTGGAGGAGGTTGCCGGTTGCCTCCACTACGCAGTGAAAGGGAGAGGGAAGACGGAACTGGACACCAGGAAGGCTATCGAGCAGCAGGTCCGGCGCAGGCATGGTAGCGGTCGATACTAACGTCCTGGTCCGGTTTCTCGTGGACGACGATCCGGACCAATCCCGTGCAGCACGCGCGCTTTTTGCCAGTGAGGCCGTCTGGATTCCGAAGACCGTGATTCTGGAGACCAACTGGGTTCTATGCAGTCTCTTTGGATTAACAGACGTGGAAGTGGCCCGTGCACTCAGCAGGTTGCTGAGCGTTGAGAACGTGCAGATCGAGGACAGCACGGCCGTGGGGGACGCGCTGGCTCTCGTGGAGCGCGGCATGGAACTGGCGGACGCTCTGCATCTGCTGAGCCGGCCAAGGGATGCGCGGTTCGTCTCGTTTGACAAGCAGTTGGTGAGACGGGCACGCCGGGCGGGTGCGGACCGGGTCGAGGAATTGCGCTGAGCGACGGGAGGGACAGCCCGTTCGAGCGTGCGCGCTCATTTCGTTTTCGCCCCGGCTAAACCGCGCATGTCTCGCAAGAGCTTTTCGTCACCGATATAGAAATTGAAGTCGGCCGTCCGGCCTTCGGCGTCGCGAATGACGAGGTTCCCGCGAAACGGCTTGAGTGCCTTCACCTCAAGTCGCAGGATGCCTCTGTCGTCCAGGGTCGTGTTTGTTTGAATGGGGAGAGGGCCGGATCCAATGCCCGCGTGAAGTTCCTCCCGGCTGACCTCGGGGCGTAGAGCGATCGTGACGGGTTGCAGGGCGCCAGATAACTGAATGTGCGAGACCTCGCCGACAGCGAGCACATTGGTATCGATGACGAACTTTGAGAACTTCTTCTCGGCAGCGACGGCGAGTGTCGTAAGCAGGAGCAGGGCTAAGGTGAATCCACGCATCTCTCGGTCTCCTGAGCCCAGAATAGATATCATCATTTTGTCTGTCAATCAAATTCGGTCCCGCTGGTCCGAAAGCACCCACGCCGCAGCGTTCTACCCAGGTACCGTAGGCCAAAAGGGAAAGGTCGGCTTCGAGAGAGCGTATGCGACAGATCTCGAATCCGGAAAGTACCCGGAGCTTGCTCAATCGGTACCCGCGCAGTCAGTGAGGGCAATTTGGCCATGGGTCAAGCGGGGATAGCTATGGGCACGGTTACCTTGCCCTGCAGGGATCGCCCCTCCCTGGGAATCGGTTCCCCGTGCGCGGCGAGGCTCTCCAGGTAGAGGGCAATCGCTTCCTTGATATTCTGTTCGGCTTCTTCGATGGTGTCGCCCTGGGTGTGGCACCCCGGCAGCGCCGGCACGGAGGCCACATAGCCTCCCTCGGGGGCTTGCTCATAGAAGACCGACCAGGAATAACTCTTCGCCCTTTGCCGTGCCATTACCCTCATTGTATGGCCTAAATCACGCAAGGGGGATCGCTATCTCAACGTCAGGTCACGCCGGGACCCGGACGATGGGCGGCGCGTTTTCGGCTTTCAGCCCTTCGACATCGATGGCGACGACCGGCGGGCGGGCGTCGGGTTTTTCGGTGACGAGTTCGATGTCGCGGAGGCGGAGATTGCGGGCGTGGCGGAGGAAGAGGCCGAAGGCGGAGAGTTTGCCGAACATCTGGAATTCGGGGTAGCCGTCGCGCTTTTCGGGGATGGCGCGGCGGGCGTCTTCTTCGGTGCCGCCGCCCACGAATTCGAGGCGGATGTCGCTCAGGCTGATGTTTTCGAGGGGGTGGCCGGGGAGTCCGGCGAAGGCGCAGCCGACGGGGCCGCAGGCGCGGGCGCGGATGCCGGAGAGGGTGACGTTGCGCAGGCGGCCGACGGGTTGTTTGGGTCCATCGGGGGCGGAGGGGCGGGGGGGCGGGGGGGG
>DNFG01000508.1 GCA_003487005.1 Bryobacterales bacterium | reverse complement strand
ACCCTGGCCGGCGGCGTTCGACATGACGATGTTCAGCTTGTCAAAGATGTTCTTGATGTTGCTGGCCACACCCGGGACGATCGCGCCCGCCGCAACGGCGACGAAACCGGCCATAAGAGCGTATTCAATGAGGTCCTGACCACGGGTGTCCTTGATCACCTGCAGCTTCAAGATCATGTTGTTGAGCTTTTTCATTTTTCGTTTCTCCTCATCCCTTGCAGCTTGTGTTTTTTGTGCTGCTGGAACCAGAGTAACGGTACCTCCCGTTCATTCAAATCAGCAGGAAACCCTATTTGGCACCTTAGATTTGACCCAAAATTAGGACTATCTTCTAAGGAGTCCTATGCGCCGCCCCACCCGCCCCAGAATCTCGACCGCCTGATCCAACTGAGACTCTGTGTGCGTTGCCGTCACGATCGCCCGGATGCGCGCCTTCCCCTTCGGGACAGTCGGAAATCCGATGCCGGTGGCCCACAAGCCTTCCTCGAACAGCGCCGCCGAGTATTCCATCGCTTCACGCGCTTCGCCCACATGAATCGGGGTGATCGGCGTCTGGCCCGGGCCCGTCTCAAAGCCCGCATCTCGTAGAGCCGATTGGAAATAGCGCGTATTCGCCCACAGCGCTTCGATCCGTTCCGGCTCCTGTTCCAGCAGGTCGAACGCCGCCAGGCACGCCGCCGTCACCGCCGGCGGATGGGAGGTCGAGAACAGGAACGGCCGCGCACGATGGTACAGATACTCGATCAGATCCTTGCTGCCGCACACATAGCCGCCCAAGGCCCCGATCGCCTTCGACAGCGTCCCCACCTGCACCTGCACCCGCCCGTGCAGTCCGAAATGGTCCACCGTGCCCCGCCCGTTCCTACCCAGAACACCTGAGGCGTGGGCATCGTCCACCATCATGATCGCCCCGTACTTCTCGGCCACCGGCACCAGCGCATCGAGCGGCCCGATGTCCCCGTCCATCGAGAAAACTCCATCGCTAATCAACAACTTGCGGCCGGGCGTGTCCTTCAGCCCCTCCAGGATCTCCGCCGCGTGCGTCGCGTCGGCATGCCGGAAGACGTGGATTTTGGCCCGGGACAGCCGGCACCCGTCGATGATCGACGCATGATTGAGCGCATCGGAGATGATGTGGTCTTCGGGCGTCAAAATCGAACTCACGGTGCCCGCATTGGCCGTGAAACCGCTCTGGAAGACCACGCACGCCTCGGTATTCTTGAACGCCGCGATCCGCCGCTCGAGTTCCATGTGCATGGCGAGCGTCCCGGTGATGGTCCGGACGGCCCCCGAACCCACGCCGAACTCCCGGATTGCCTTCTCCGCCGCCTCTTTCAGCTTCGGATGGTTGGCGAGACCCAGATAGTTGTTCGACGCAAGGTTGATCACCTCACGCCCATCGGCCCGGCAGACCGGCTCACACGCCGATTCCAGTTCCCGAAGCCGGAAGTAAGAGCCCGAAGCCCTCAGATCGTCCAGGGCTTCGCCCAAATAGGCCAGCGGATTCGCACTCATCGGCTTTACTCCTCCCAATTCAGCACGATCTTGACCGCCTGCCCCTTCTCGAGCAGGTCAAAGGCATCGAGATAGTCGCGGTAGCTGCATTGGTGGGTGATCAGGGGCCGCAGATCGAGTTTATGGTCGAGCAGGAACCGCTCGCACTGATACCAGGTCTGGAACATCAACCGGCCATTGATGCCACGCACCGTGACCGCCTTGAAGATGATCTCCTCGGCCAGGTTGAGGCCCACCGCCGTCGGCGGAATGCCCAGCAGGGCCACGTCGCCGCCGGGGCGGACCATTTTGAACGCGGTGTGGATGCCCGCCGCAGAACCTGACATTTCGAGCACCACGTCCGCGCCAATTTCATCCGGAGTGTGGCCGCGGAAACTCTGTTCCCAGCCCTCCTCGCGCGGATCGAACGCGAACCCTCCGCCGGTTTCGAGCGCCAGTTTGCGCTTGTGCTCCTGAGGTTCCACCACCAGCACCTGCAGCGCGCCGGCCGCCCGGGCGATCGCGCAGGCCATCAGACCAATCGCGCCCGCGCCGATCACCGCCACCGTCCGCCCGTTCACCGGTTGGGCCATCACCGTGTGCATCGCGTTCCCGTAGGGGTCAAAAATCGCCGCTACTTCGTGGGGAATTCCCGGTTTCACCCGCCAGACATTCACCTGCGGCATCGAGATGTAGTGCGCGAAACAGCCGTTGCGATCCACGCCGATAATCTTCATCGTCCGGCAGATGTGCCCCTGCCCGGTCCGGCAGAAGTAGCAGTGGCCGCAGCCGATATGCCCTTCGCCCGAGACGATATCGCCGGGCTTGAACTCCTCCACCGCCTCGCCCACCCGCTCGACCACGCCCACGAACTCGTGGCCCACCACCAGGGGCGGTTTCACCCGCCCCGCCGCCCAGGCGTCCCACTGGAATATGTGGACGTCCGTCCCGCAAATCCCGGTCTTCTGGACCCGGATCAGGACATCGGTCTTGCCAATTTCAGGAATCGGGACCTGCTTGAGGTCCATGCCGCGGGCGCTCTCGGCTTTCACGAGCGCGGGCATTGTTGGGACGGGCGACGAGGCGGTCATGCATCTATCAGTATATCGGGCAGCGGGACTGCTAGAATCGGGATGAATCCACGTCCATCCCCATGAAACGACTTCTCTCGCTCTCCCTCCTCGTCGCGTTCTCCCTGTCCGCCCAGGGCCAGCGCGAGACCGCGCTCGACCGCTATGTGAAGACCCCCGATCCGGCCTTCAGGTTCTCGCTCGTCAACACGGTTCCGGGCAAGGGCTTCACCACCTACGTCCTCGATATGACCAGCCAGAACTGGCTCACTCCCGCCGAGGTCGACCGCACCGAATGGCGCCACTGGGTGGTGATCGTCAAGCCCGACGAAGTCAAGCACACCACGGGCCTTCTTTTCATTGGCGGCGGCAACAACAACAGCAAACCCCCGGCCCAGGCCGACGCATTCGCCACGCAGATGGCCGCGCAGACCAAGTCCGTGGTCGCGGAACTGCGGATGGTCCCCAATCAGCCGCTGAGCTTCTTTGGCGAGACCCGCAAGCGCAGCGAGGACTCAATCATCGCCTTCAATTGGAAGAAGTATCTCGAGACGGGAGACGAACGCTGGCCCACGCGCCTGCCCATGACCAAGGCCGCGGTTCGCGCCATGGACACCGTCACGCAGTTCATGGCTTCGGACGCGGGCGGCGGTCTGACGGTGGACAAGTTCGCCGTCACCGGCGGTTCAAAGCGCGGTTGGACCACCTGGACGACGGCGATTGTCGACAAGCGCGTCGTGGCGATCATGCCGGCCGTCATCGACCTGCTGAACATGTCGAAGTCCTTCATTCACCACTGGCGCGCTTACGGCTTCTGGGCTCCGGCGGTGGGCGATTACGTCGAGCATGGCGTGATGGACTGGACGGAGACGGTCGAGTTTGACAGGCTGATGAAGATCGTTGAACCCTTTGAATACCGGGCGCGTCTGACGCTGCCCAAGTTCATCGTCAATTCCACCGGCGACCAGTTCTTCCTCCCCGATTCCTCGCAGTTCTACTTCAAGGAACTGAAGGGCGAAAAGTATCTCCGCTACGTCCCCAACACCGACCACGGCGTCACCCGCCGCTCGGACGCCGCCGAGAGCCTGGCCGCCTTCTACGACTCGATCCTGAACAACTACAAACGCCCCGAATTTAGCTGGGATATCGCGAAAAACGGCACGATTACCGTCAAGACGAAGGAGAAGCCGGCTGCGGTGAAGCTATGGCAGGCCACCAATCCCGACGCGCGCGACTTCCGGCTCGAGAAGATCGGCCCCGCTTACAAGTCCACCGATCTCACCGAATCCAAACCGGGCGTCTATACCGCCCCGGCGCCAAAGACCGAAAAGGGCTATACCGCCTATTTCGTTGAACTGACCTTCCCGACGCCCAGCGGCATGAAATGGAAGTTCACCACCGATGTGAAGGTGACGCCCGACGTCTACCCCTTCCCGGCGCCGCAACTCAAGCCGCCCGCCGGGGCGACCCCGCTCAAGAAGAGCCGGTATTAGTGATCACCGCGGGGCGCGGTCCGGCCGCGCCGACGCCCGCTGGTTCACCAGATCGAGCGACAGGCGCGTGATGCGCCCGAGGTCATCCTCGTAACGCACGCTGTCGGCCCGCCACTCGCACCAGGCCGCGTCCACACTCTCCCCGCTGTTCAACACCAGACGGCAGGGGGCCAGGCGGGAGGCCGGATCTCCGGCGGCAAAGCGGGGCGCCGGCAAAGCCCCTTCGATATACTCCGTGATCGCCGGATTGAGCCGCGGCGGGCTGTAGTCCTTGTTCTCGACCCACGCGCGCGCCGGCGGTTCAGGCTCGAACGGCTTGGGCAGCGGCTTCTCCTCCCGTTGCGTCCAACCTCCCCAGGGCCACAGACCCCAGCCGCGCCCGCCCCAGCCCCGCCCGCCGGGGGGCCGCCCCGGCAGATCGGAAGAGCGCCGTGT
>DNFG01000065.1 GCA_003487005.1 Bryobacterales bacterium | reverse complement strand
AAACATGAAGATCGGCATCGACCTCGGGACGACCAATTGCGCATTCGCCTACATCGACCCGCGCGTGCTGGCGGAGACGTGTGTGCGGCGGGTGCGATTGCGTGCGCTGACGCTGGAGGGGGGGCGGGTGTACCGGCCATCGGCGCAGATGGAGTTATTCACGGAGGAGGCGCCGAAGCGTCCGGCGCAGATGGCGCTGGCGGCGGCGATTGACGGGTTAAGGAAGGCGCACGGGGCGGGGATTGTGCGACGGGGATGGGAGTTGGGGGCGTGATCAGCGCTTGCGGAAGAGGGCGAACAGGAGGGAGAGGAGGAGGCTGGCGAGGAGGCAGGAGGCGAGGGGGAAGTAGAAGGTGGAGTTTTTGGTGTGGATGATGAAGTCGCCGGGGAGGTGGCCGGGGCGGAAGGGGAGGCGGGGGGCGAAGGTCCAGAGAAGGCCTGCGAGGAAGAGCAGGCCTCCGAGGATCATGAGAGAGCGGCCGGGGTGCATGGTTTCAGATGGAGAAGGTGCGGCCGCGGTGTTGTCCGACGAGGATCTGGAAGAGGCGGTGGGGGATGAGTTCGTGAAGGGAGAGGAGTTCGCGTTGGGCGTCGAAGACGGACTGTGCGCTGGAGGGGTCCTCGGGTTGGCCGCCGGCCTTGAGGGCTTCGGTGGCGTCGCGGATGACGGGGTCGGCGATGACTTCGCCGGCCATTTCCCAGAGAGTGATGAAGCGGTCGACGGCGGTGGGGAGGCTGAGGTCGAAGACGGCTTCCTGGGAGGTGGTGCGAGGGGGTTTGTAGTCGAGATTGAAGGGGCCGGCGTAGCCGTGGGAGCGAAGGAGGACGAGGACGCAGAGCCAGTCGAGGGGGTTGACGAGGCCGACGGCGATATCGACGTCATGTTTGAGGCGGTAGCCGTCGTTGATGTCGAAGTGGAAGAGTTTGCCACACATGAGGGCGCGGGCGAGGGCGGCGCGGGGGGCGGCGCCCCACATGAGTTCGTGGAGGTATTCGGGGTTGAGTCCGACCATATGGGGGTAATTGAGGAGGCCGGAGGAGATGAAGGCGAGCATGGAGTCGGAGGTGGGGAGGAGGATTTCGGCAGCGGGTTCAAAGGGTTTGGCTTCGAGGCAGTGTTTGAGGGTGGGGCGATTGTACTTCTGGGCGAGGGCGATATCGGTTTCGCAGGCGTGATTGAGGCCTTCGGCGTACCACTGGAGGGTTTGAGTTTCCTCGACAGCGCCCTGGACCTGGTAGCCGAGGGTACCCGGCCAGTAGACGGCGAACTGTGCGCCGAGGCGGTGGCCGATGTCGATGGTATTGGCGAGGCGGCGGAGGGTGTAGTTGCGGATGGCGGGGGCTTCGGCGGCGGGACCGGCGGCGAAGACGGGGTGGTGGAAAGTCTCGGTGGTGACCATGGAGCACTGGAGGCCGTGGGTGTCGAGACATTGCCGGATATCGGCGACGATTTCCCACTGGCGGTCCTGGAAGAGGGCGTCGTAGGGGAGGACGTCGGTATCGTGGGTACACCAGTAGGCGATGCCAATTTCGGAGAAACGGCGGATGACGTCCTGGTAGCCGATGGGAGGCCGGGTGGGGGCGTGGAAGACGGCCTGGCCCTCGTAAGCGGCGGCCCATTGGGGGCCGGTGATGAAGTAGCGGCGGCGCTGTTCGGGGCGGTAAGAACCTCCGCAGGACTGGGAGAGGCGCTGAACGAGAGAGAGTTGATCGGCTTGGGGGATGGGTTTCATGGGACTGGTTTGGGGTCCATCATATATCAGCAGAACGGGCGGGGGGAAACGCCAAAACAAGTGTATCAATATTTGTTTTATTCACAAGCGGTTCACAGGCGAGTGTTTGCAACATGTTGAGAGAAAAAGAAATAAAAGCTGTGAAGTTCGGTCATCGAATTGTCGTTTTTTATTGACTTCGTGAGGGCTCTGCTTCATATTGGGGTTGGTTCCAAGAGGTTCACGGAACAGCGAGCCGGACGAAACGTAGCGGACCCGGAACGATGATCCTCAGGCAGGGCAGCCAAATAGACAAGCCAGCCTGGGGGGAGCGAAGGGAGATCGGGCGAATCGGACGGCCGGCTTCCAGGAAGCCCACGCCGCTTGGTGCATTGGATCCGGAGGGGAGCAGCCCCGAAGGGGAGTGCCGGCGGTGGCAGAGACTTTCAGGACTGGTTGAGGATAGCGTTCTGCAACGGGTTTGACCTGCAGAAGGCCCCGGCCCAAAGCGCAAGCGGCTGAGGCAACAGGGTCAGACGGACCGGGCAGGAGGCTCCTGAGCCAGGGAAGTGAAGCCGGAGGACGGGAGCATTGACGCCACAGTGGCCGGTTTGGCAACGGGCCGTTCACGGTGGAGGAGCGAAAGTCCACGGCGAGTTTCCGGTCGAGATCGTACGGGCGAGCTGACGCGTCATTCGCGCGGTGAAGCCTGGAGGTGCAAAACGCCTTCAGGGGGAGCGCGGGTGAGGGGCGTCCCGCCGGGTGCGGTTACCACGCTCAAGCCGGGCATGCCGGCTGGGGAGCAAGCTGAGTTCGAGGGTCACTTGGAACCACTTTTTTCTTCTTGTACCGGAGACGGTTCAAGTATTCAGCGCAAAACGTGGAAACCCCGGCATTCCGATGCCGGGGTTTTTCGTTGCCGGAGGTGGTGGGTCAGATGGGGAGGAGGTCGTCGTCCTGGTTGGGGTCAGCGCCCGGACGGACGTACTTTTCCTTGCGAGGACGGAAGCTGACGAAGTTGGTGCGGCAGGGTTCACAGCGCCAGCGATTGGCGCCGAACCAGACTTTGAATTCCATCCAGAGGGAAGGGCGGTAGTACTTGGGG
>DNFG01000188.1 GCA_003487005.1 Bryobacterales bacterium | reverse complement strand
CCGGAAGGGCCCGGGCCCTTCCGGGTGCTGACGCCGCATCCCGGCGAGATGGCCAGGCTGGCGGGCTGTACTTCGACCGACATTCAAGGCGACCGGGTGGGCGTGGCACGGCGCTTCGCCGCCGAGCGGCATGTTGTGCTGGTGCTGAAAGGGCAGCGGACCGTCGTGGCGTTTCCGGACGGGCGCGTGTTCGTCAATCCCACGGGTACGCCCGCTCTGGCCACCGCAGGCTCAGGCGATATCCTGACCGGGCTTCTGGCAGGGTTCCTGGCTCAGTGGCCGGACCGGCGCGACGCGGCGACCCTGGCCGCGGTCTGGTTGCACGGCCGGGCGGGCGAACTCGCGGCGGCCGCCGGGCACGAAGTCACCGTCACCGCCACGGATCTGTTGAATTACCTGCCGGGGGCACTGCACGATGCCGGACGTCTATCACACGCGGAGTGAAGAAGAGACGATCTCGCTGGGCCGTCAACTGGCGGAGCAGTGGCCGCCGCCGGGCGTCATGCTGCTCATCGGCGACCTCGGCGCGGGCAAAACGACGCTCGCCAAGGGCATTGCCAGCGCGCTCGGCGCCGCGCGCGCCGAGGATGTGTCGAGCCCGACGTTCCCGCTGATCCACGAGTATGGTGAACCGGCGCTGGTCTATCACATCGACCTGTACCGCCTCGAGACGGTCGAGGAGGTTCGCACCCTGGGGCTGGACGAAGTGCTTGCGCGGCCGGCTCTGGTCCTGCTGGAATGGGCTGAGCGGTTCCCGGAGATTCTGCCGGTGCCGCGGCGGGAGATCCGGTTGGAGGAGTGCGGGGACGACGAACGCCGGGTGACCGTCACCGACATTCTGGAATAGACGGCGAGGCCCATGGAACCGACCGAACGTACCAAACTGCTGTCACGCATCTTCCTGACCGCGCTGATGGCGCTCCTCGCCTGGGGGGTCTTCGTCGTGATGCAGCCGTTCCTGGACGCGCTGATCACCGCCGTGATCCTCACGATTTCATTCCAGCCCGCCTACAGCATGGTGCACCGGCGCATCCCCAATTCCAGCGCCGCGGCCCTGGTCTGCATCGTGCTGCTGTTGGTGGTGATTCTGGTGCCGATGGTCTTCCTGATCACGACCGTCGTAGGCGATCTGCGGGATCTGTACCGGACGATGGCGGAGCAAAGCCGCAATGAAGGCGGGTGGAGCGAGTATTTCAACCAACTGGTGGAATCCCCGGTCCGGTGGCTGTCCCAACGCACCGGCATGCAGGCGCCCGAATTGAAGGCGGCGATGCTGCAGAAGGCAGAGCAGTGGAGCGCGGGTGCGTTGAAGTGGTTGACCTCGATCTTCGGCAATCTGGCGGCGACGCTCGGAAACCTGATCTTCACGCTGTTCGTGATGTTCTTTCTCTTTCAGAGCGGAGAAGTCTTCGAGCGGCGGCTGATCCAGTATCTGCCGATGGAAGAGCGGCGCCTGCGCCACTTGCTGGAAGTCCTGCGGAACGCGATTGTCACGAACCTCTATGGGATGGTCATCGTGTCGCTATTGCAGGGTTCGCTGGTGGGAATTGCTTTCGCGATCGCGGGGCTGCATTCGCCCGTGTTCTGGGGTCTGGTGGCGGCGTTCACTTCCCTGATTCCGCTCGTGGGCACGGCGCTCGTCTGGGTACCGGGAGTGATCGTGTTGCTGTTGGGCGGCTCATACGGCATGGCGGTTTTTCTGGCGGTCTGGGGCGCGGTGGTCGTGGGTTTCGCCGACAACATCGCACGGCCGCTGATCCTGCGGAAGGGCATCGAGATGAGCACGCTGGCGCTGTTTCTGGCGTTGATGGGTGGCGTGCAGGTGTTCGGATTGATCGGCCTGTTCGCGGGTCCCGTGATCTTTACGGCTGCCTATGTCGTGATGAAGATCCTGCACGAGGAGCGGATGGAGTGGGAGGGACGTGCGCCCGCCGTGGTGGCTGCCGGGGACAGTCCCTCCGCGGAAACCGCCCCGCCGCCCGAGGTGGATCCCGAAGACTAATTCTTCGGCGGCGCTTTGCCGGGCAGCGTTTCGCCCTTGCGCAGAAGCGTGGGCCGTTTCTTCTTCTGCGTCTCTTCCTTTTCGCGCACCTTGGCTGCTTCCTTGACGCTCTCCGGCGTGGACATGGACTTCCGCCGTTCCCGTTCATCGGACTCGCGCTCCGCAACACTGCGGCGGCGCATCCGCAGATCCTCTTCCGCCATCTCGGCGCTGTCCTCGAGGGTATCGATGGCGTTCTCCATCGCGTACTGATAGCGGTCGAAGTCGTCAGGCTCCTTGTCGAGGAACCCGTTGAGCTTCTCCAACAGCTTGCGATTCTCCTTGGCCACGAACTCGATCGACTCGAGTTCCCTGCCCTTCCGCAGCGTATCGTCGATCACCGTGTCCACGGCCTCGATGATCTTCGTCAGTTGCGTCAGCGTGGTATGGATCATTCCGCTGCGGCCGGCCGCTGGCCGGCTGAACAACTGCCCGAGAAGATCCACCCGCTGCTGCGCGAACTTGAGGTACAGCCGCAGGCGCGGGTCGGGCTCCTGGGTCAGCCGTAATTGGTCGACTTCGTCGGTTGTGAGGAAGTCGGCCTGCGCCGCCGAAGGCACGGCGGCCAGCAGGGCTATCAGCACCATCAGGACGAATACAGGCAACTTCATCGGCCGCTCTCCTTCCATTCGCGCTCTAACGCTTCGTGGACTGGCCCATCACCCCCGCCAGAAAATCCTCGTGGACGCGAGAAACTTTCGTGCGGATGGCGTCCACCACCGGACGGTCGTCAAGCGAGAGCGCCTTCTCGAGGTCCTCCAGTTTGCGGAGCAGGTCGCGGGTCTTCAGTTCACCGCGTTTATAGTCGCGTGACAAGCGGCGCGGCGGCCGGCCGGTCTCGCGCAGCGACTGCAGAGCCAGTTCCGCACCCTCCGCGACTTGGGCGAGCGCGGCTTCGAGTTCCGTCTTCGAGCCGAACTCCCGCACGATCTTCTGCCCCCGCGCCATCTCGCGCTCGGCGTATTCGAGAGCCCTCTGCGCGCGCCGGGTCAAATTCGTTTCCTTGCGAACAGTATCCAGACCCTGCGGAAACAGCAGGCCCGGAAGAAGAAGGAGGAAGAGTGTTCGGGAAAATGTCATCGCCGGGTCATCCTCTCCAGAAGACGGACGCGCTGGCGGGCCTTGAACTCCTCGTCCGGATGCTTGCCCTCACTCATCGCGAGAAACTTCTGATAGCTCTCCAGCGCGGGTTTGTGTTCCTTGCGCGCATCGAGCAGCGTGGCGCGCAGGTAATGATAGGCGGCGGTTTCGCCGCCCAGCGTGCGGACCCGCTCCAGCGCTTGCAGCGCCGGTTCGTGCTGCTGCAGCAGCACCAGCGCCGCCGCGAATTCGTTCCAGGCTTCGAGCGAATCCGGAGTCAGCCGCGTGGCGGCCTGAAACTGCTGCGCCGCCGGTCCATACTGCTTCTGGTCGCGCAACAGGCGGCCCAGAAACAGGCGTGCGCCGGGGTTGTCCGGTTCATGTTGGACAATCGCCTGCGCGAGCGGAATGCCCTTCTCGGGCTGCTGATTGCGCAGGTACGCCGTCGCCAGCGCAAATGCCCCGCCGGGCGTCGGCTGCTGTTTCATCACCACTTCCAAATGCCCGATCGCAGCTTCGAGTTCGCCCGCGTCCATCAGCAGCAGCGCCAGACGCTCGCGCGCGGCGGGCACCTCAACCACCTTCTCCCACGCGGCCCGTGCCTCGGCGCGCATGCCCGCGCGCTCGTACGTCTCGGCGAGTTCCAGCCGGCGATCCTGGTTCGCAGGTTCGAGTTCCACCACCCGGGCCAGCAGCGCCGCTCCCTCGCGTAACTGCTTCAAGCCCAGCAGCGCCCGCGCCTGCAAATACACCACCCGCGGTTCATCCGCCTTCACCCCCGCCGCGGCCTGCAGCGGTTCCTTCGCCTCCTCGAACCGCCCGGCCTGCACCAGCGCCTGCCCCAAATTCACTTGCGCCTCGAACAGCCCAGGCTGCAACGCCAGCACCTTCCGGAATCCGTCGATCGCCGCCTCATCATTCCCCGCCAGAGATTGCGATAGCGCCAGATTGAAATGGCCCGCCACACTGTCCGGATTCTTCTCGACGAATCCAGTCAGCACCTTCACCGCCTCCCCGTAGCGGCCCGCGTCCAAATGGCCGGCCGCCATCTGCAGCGGATCCTCCGCCGCCGGAGGCGGCGCTTGCCAGAGGGCCAGCAGCAGGAGCAGTGTGGGCGCCGCGGTCATACTTCCATTGTATCGGCCCTGTTCCGGTTTCCGGTCTTGTACACTGTCACTGATCATGCCTCTCGCTCATTTGCCCGCCGTCTCCCGCCGCGCCTTCGCCCTCAGCCTCGCCGGCGCCGGACTCTCCGTGCTCCGCGCCCAGGCTCCCCTCGAACACTGGGCCCTCCTCTCCGACACCCACACCCCCGCCGACCCCGCCAACGGCCATCGCGGCTTCAGCCCCACCGACAACCTCGCGAAGATCGTGCCCCAGGTCATCGCCGCCGCACCCGAAGCCGCCCTCATCTGCGGCGACGCCGCCCGCCTCACCGGCGAACCCGGCGACTATGCCGTCCTCAGGAATCTCCTCGCCCCCCTGATGGCGAAGACCCCCGTCGCCATCGCCCTCGGTAATCACGACCACCGCAAGAACTTCCTCGACGCCTTCGGCCCCACTCCCGCCGGCGCCCAGAACGTCCAGAACAAACACGTCGTCGTCATCGAAGGCAAAGCCGTCCGCGTCATCGTCCTCGACTCCCTCATCACGCGGAC
>DNFG01000348.1 GCA_003487005.1 Bryobacterales bacterium | reverse complement strand
GCGATTGCGGCAGAATGGGAGGAATGGGTGATCTTCTCATGACGGCCGCGGTGATGGCGGTGCTGGTGTATATCATCGGCATGGGGGCGATCGCACTGATTTTTCCCGTGAAACTCGACCGGTTCTTTCAGAAGAACGACGCCGAAGTGCTCGGGCACCAGCGAAAACCAGTGGGACCGTGGCCTTACCGGGTGATGGGCGTTGCCTTCATTTCGCTGCCGGGAGCAGGTCTCTGGCAACTGGGGGCCGGTTTGTACAGCGGAGATCCGCCGGATTGGAATAGCCAGGGTATGTGGACGGCGAGTGGGGATCCGAATTACTATCTTGTGGGTTTCATGGCAATCCTTCTGGCGATGGGGCTGCCGATGGTGCTGATTCCGGGAAGGGTGATTCCGAAGGGCTGGCGGGCGGCGGCGGTGGAGTTGGACAATGGGGGGAGTTGGCGGGTGTTGCAGTGGGTTTACAGGGCCTTCGGGATGGTGTTTGTGTTGATGCCAGTGGGGACTATACTCAAGGTTTTCAGGCTCTGATTTCGGGAGAAATGGGGTTTCATGGCTGAGGCGCTCGAGCGACTGGGGATTGTGCTCGTGTTGACGGTGTTTTTCGTGGCCGGGTTGTTGCTGGTGTTCTTCCCGGAGCAGGTAGTGGCCTGGAGGGAGGCTCGCTACCGGGCATACCAGCGGATGTTTCCGGGCTGGGCGGGTACGACCTGGAGCCCCTCGCCGTTGTGGACGCGGATCTTTGGTGTCTTTGTCATTGCGCTGATGGTGTGGGCAGTGTCCATCCTCTTGGGAAGCGAGCCAAAAGGGCGATTTGCGGCGGCGGCGGGCGAACCGAAATGGATGCCGCTGTATATACTGGGCGTGATCATTGCCGCTTATGCCTTCATCATGTGGATCGCGAAGCGGAACGGGTGGTATATCGAGGACGATGAACCTCTCAAGAACGGCGGCTGGGTGAACTATGTTTTGATCGCCCTGATTTTCCTGGCGTTTCTGGCGATATCCATATCGAGGGTGATGTCGTAGAGGAGGAAGCAGATGGGCAACCATTTTATGACGGCCGCGGTTCTACTCATGCTGGCGATGTTCATGGGCGTTTGTGGCCTGCATGTCGCCTTTCCGGTGAAAGTGAGCCGGTTTTACCAGCGGAATGAGGCAGATCATTTTGGCGACTCGGGGCAGGGGCAGAGTCCCGTGGTTCTTCGGCTTCTTGGCGTGGTTGGTGTTTGCATGGCGGGGTACATGCTGTTCTTTGTGGTGATGGACTTGCTGCGCGGCCGGGGATTCCGGTGGAGTTCCGGGGGGCAGGCGGCGGCGGGCGGGGAACCGGGCTATGGCGCGTTCGTGGGACCCGGTTTGATCCTGGCGATGGGGCTGGCGATGGTGTTGATACCGGGAAAGTTGATTCCGAAGGGCTGGCGGGCGGCAGCGATGGAATTGGACGAAGGGGGGAGTTGGCGGGTGGTACAGGGAGTTTACCGGGTCTTTGGTATGGCGATGGTGTTGTTTGGGATGGGCATTGGGCTGAAGGCGCTGGGGTTTTGAGGGTGGGTGGCGGCGCTTAAGAGTTCTTTACTCTTTGGCGGCTTGGGCCGGTAATCCTTTGGGGGCTTGCGAGCGACTTCCTTAGTGAGGAAGCCAGTGAAGCAAGCAATCGCAATTCTGATGATGGCCACGGTGGTGGCATGGTGCGCGGCGGGGCAGGCGCCGGGACGGGTGGTGGGGGAGGCGGCGACGGCGCCGGATGGCAGCGCGCAGTTTTCTTTGCGGGACGCGGAGGGGGCGATCTGGGGGGTGCAGATCGTGGAGGGGGCATCGGTGGTGCTGGTGGCTCCGGGGGCGAAGGATCTGTCGGGGGCGGCGCCGGTCGCGATGGCTTCGATCCGGCCGGGGGACCGGCTGCTGGTGCGGGGGACGATGGACGCGGGTCTGAAGACGGTGCTGGCGAATTCGGTGGTGGTGATGAGCCAGGACGCGGTGGCGGCGGCGCGGGCGCGGGAACAGGCCGAATGGCGGACGAAGAGCGTGGCGGGGACGGTGGTCCGGGTGGACGAGGCCGAGCGGCGGTTGATCCTTCGCGCACGGGGCACGGAGGAGAAGGAGTGGACGGCGGCGATCCCGGAATCGGCGTCGATCTTGCGGTACGCGGAGGATTCGATCCGTTTCGCGGACGCGCGTCCGGCGGGATTGAGTGACGTGCGGGCGGGGGATCAGATCCGGGTGTTGGGCGAACGCGATGAAGCGGCGGGGACGGTGACGGCGGCGCGGGTGCTGGCGGGTTCGTTCCGGACGCTGGGCGGAGAAATCACGCGGGTGGATGTGGCGAAGGGCATCGTGACGCTGCGCGATGTGCAGAACCGCGAGGCGGTGATGCTGCGGGTGAACGGGGGCGCGAATCTGCGGCGGATGCCGGGCATCGGCAGCAATGGGGGCGGGCGTCCGGGGATGGCGATGGGGATGGGCATGATGCGCCCAGGCGGCGGCGGACCGGGGGGCGAGGGTCCGCGACGGCCGGATTTGCAGCAGATGCTGGACCGTCTGCCGGCGGCGGCATTGAGTGATCTGAAGCCGGGCGACGCGGTGATTGTGTCGGCCGGGCGCACCTCGGGACCACAGCCGTGGTCCGTGGTTTCGCTGGTCACTGGGGTGGATGCGCTGTTGCGCGCACCCGCGGCCCAGGTCAACCAGACGTTGGGGAACTGGAGTATGGAACTGCCCATGCAGTAGCCGGGCAGCGAGGCTGCTGGCGCTCGAAAGAGAAGGAACCGATCATGACTACACGACAGCTCTGTCTATTTTTACTACTTGCCGCTCCGCTGGCCGCGCAGAATCCGGCGGCGATTGAAGGCGTGGTGCTGGATCCGTCCGAAGCGCTGGTGCCGGGCGCGACGGTGAAACTGGCCGGTCCCGGGGGATCGGCGCAAATGACGCAGACATCGGGCGATGGCGAGTACCGGTTCACGGGACTGCCGGCGGGGATCTACCGCGTGCGCGTGGAGTCGCCGGGATTCAACATCGCGGAAATGCGCAATGTGACGTTGAAGGCCGGGCAGGTGTTGCGGCTGTCGCACCGGTTGAACCTGGCGACGGAGACGCAGAGCGTGACGGTGTCGGACTACGCGGAGGTGAGCGTGGATCCGCAGGCGACGGCGTCGGCGATCGTGCTGCGAGGCAAGGATCTGGACGTGCTGTCGGACAACCCGGACGATCTGGAATCGGATCTGCTGGCGCTGGCGGGTCCGGGCGCGGGTCCGAATGGCGGGGAGATTTTCGTGGACGGCTTTTCCGGTGGTAAATTGCCGCCGAAGTCGTCGATCCGGGAGGTGCGCGTGAATCAGAATCCGTTTTCGGCCGAATATGACCGGATGGGCTTCGGGCGGATCGAAATCTTCACCAAGCCGGGGACGGATAAAATGAGGGGGTCGGGGTTCTTTAATTTCGGGGACGAGAGCCTGAATTCGCGCAATCCGTTCGCGTCGAACCGGGCGCCGTATCAGCAGCGGTTCTTTGGTTTCAACATTGGCGGGCCGCTGTCGAAGCGGGCTTCGTGGTTTCTGGACACCGACCGCCGGGCGATCGATGAAAACGCGGTGGTGAACGCGACGGTGCTGGATTCGGCGTTGAATCCCTCGCCGTTTGCTCAGGCATTTGTGACGCCGCAGCGGCGGTTTTCAATCAATCCGCGGCTGGATTACCAGCTTTCGCCGAATCACACATTGGTGGTCCGGTACCAGCACAGCCGGATGGAGAACGAAGGGCGGGGCATCGGCGAGTTCACGCTCCCGACGCAGGCGACGGACATGACGAACCGCAACCACACAGTACAGGCGACCCACACGGCAATCCTGGGCGCGGCGGCGATCAACGAATCGCGCTTCCAGTATGACCGCGGGCGGACGCTGCAATTGGGGGATAATTCGACATTTTCCCTGAATGTGCTGGACTCGTTCAGTTCCGGTGGCGCTTCGGTGGGGTCGAGCGGCGCGACCACCGAGCGGTTCGAGTACCAGAACCTGACCTCGCTGACGCGCGGAACGCACATGATCCGGATCGGCGGGCGCGTGCGGCGCGGGTCGATCAGCGACACGACCGATCAGAACTTCAACGGGACCTACATGTTCGCCGGATTGCCGGGCCTGAGTTCGCTGGACCGCTACCGGTTGACGCTGCTGGGGCTCGAACAGGGGCTGACGGCGAGCGAAATCCGGGCGATGGGCGGAGGCGCGAGCCAGTTCACATTGACGGCGGGCAATGCACTGGCGAGCGTGGCGCAGACCGATCTGGGCGTGTTTTTCGACAATTCCTGGCGGGTCCGCCCGAATTTCACGTTCAATTATGGACTGCGGGCGGAGACGCAGAATAATATCGACGCGCGGCTGAACCCGGCGCCGAGGCTGTCGGTTGCGTGGGGATTGCCGAGCCGCAGCGGGACGACGAAGACGGTCCTCCGGGCCGGCGCTGGGGTGTTTTATGACCGGGTGAACGATTCGCTGGCGCTGCAAATCCGGCGGTTCGACGGCGTTTCGCAGCAGCAGTATATTGTCACGAATCCGGACTTCTTCCCGGCGATTCCGACGGTGGCCGAGCTTGCGGCGGCGCGCGTGGACCCGGTGACGCGCCGCTACGACGCGGGGTTGCGCGCCCCGGCGGTGACGCAGGGCGTGCTGGGCGTCGATCACACGCTGCCGCGCAACACGACGGTCTCCTTGAATCTCATTTACTCGCGCGGCACTCACCAACTGCGGGCGCGCAACGTCAATGCGCCGGACCTGGAGGGCATCCGGCCCCTGGGTGACATTGGCAATGTTTTTCAGTACGATTCCTCGGGCTTCTTCCGGCAGTGGCAATTGATGACGAATTACCGGACACGGCTGACGTCAAAAATCATGCTGTTCGGCTTCTACGTTTACGGCAAGGCGAATGCGGATACCGACGGCACTGGTTCGTTTCCGGTCAATCAGTACGATGTTTCGGGCGAATACAGCCGCGCGGCGTTCGACACGCGGCACCGCGTGATGATTGGCGGCAACATCGCGAGCAAAGGGGGGCTGAACTGGAACCCCTTCATCATGGCGTCGAGCGGCCGTCCCTTCAACATCATCACTGGCCGCGACCTGAACGGCGACACGATCTTCAACGACCGGCCGTCATTCGCCACCAGTCTGAGCGGCGCGAACGTGGTCTCAACCGCTTACGGGCTGCTCAATCTGACGCCTCTCGCGGGGGAAGTGATCATCCCGCGCAACTACGGCGAGGGTCCGGGAATGCTGAACGTGAATCTGCGGGTCAGCCGGACGTGGAGCTTCGGCGCGCGGCGGACCGTTGAGAAGACGGAGTTCGATCCTTCGGCGATGCCGCCTCCAGGGGCCGGCGGCCCCGGCGGTGGCGGCCCCGGCGGTGACGTCT
>DNFG01000480.1:11082-13156 GCA_003487005.1 Bryobacterales bacterium | reverse complement strand
GCGACCGTATGAGAGACAGGCAACCAAAGAGCCATCCTTTGACAGCCACATTCGCATCAAATCAATCCAAAGATTGGCTTTTTGAAAAAAAGACCCCAAAAGATAGCCACCAATTGAAAATCAACCCAAAATTCTCATGATATATTATCGACAACAGTCGACATCCGGGTCCGATTTATCGGAGGCACCCGGGCGCCGGCGGGAGTTTGAAAAGCAAACCAAGGAGTTTTTTGCCATGTCGATAAAGTCCATCGGCGTTGGAGTGTGCCTGCTGTTGCTCTCGGCCATCTCCATCCTGGCGCAGTCCCAGGATGCCCGCGGGAACATCGTAGGCCGTGTGTTCGACACCACCGGCGCCGTGATTCCGGGCACGGAGGTTCGGTCGGTCAATGCCGCGACAGGGGTCGCGGTCTCGGTCAAAACCAATGAAGCCGGAAACTACGTCCTCCCCTTCCTGAGCCCCGGCTTTTACACCGTCACCGCTGAAGTCATGGGCTTCCGCAAATTCGAACGGAAGAATATTCAGGTTCGCGTGAATGACAATGTGCCGCTCGACATTCAGATGACGGTCGGCGAGGTGAGTGAATCGGTGGAAGTGACGGCGGAATCGCCGCTGCTGCAAACCGCCGAAGCTTCGCTCGGTCAAATTATTGACGAGCGCCGCATCGTCGAACTGCCCCTGTTCGCCGGCAACGCGATGGATCTCGTCCACCTCGCCCCCGGCACCGTGAATGGCACCGACATGCGCCTGCGCAAAGCGCCCTTCAATGCCGCGCCCTCCCAGTTCTCAACGGACGGCAGCGGCAACAACGGCAATGCGTTCACCATCGACGGCGTCGCCAACGTCTATTCCGACGGCACAGCGCCCCGCGTGGCCTTCTCGCCGCCGCAGGCGTCCCTTTCCGAATTCAAAGTGCAGACTTCGTCGTTTGATGCCGCCATCGGCCGCACCTCCGGCGCACTCGTCAACGTCAGCACCAAGGGCGGCACCAACGAGTTTCATGGCCAGGCCTGGTGGTGGCTCCGGCATTCCGCCTTCGACACCCCGACCATCTACCAGAAGCGCTCCCCCACCTTCACCAAGCTGCCCATCTACCGCGACAACCGCTACGGCGTCGCCGGCGGCGCGCCCATTGTCATCCCGAAAGTCTATAACGGCACCAACAAGACCTTCTGGTTCTTCACTTACGAAGCCAACAAGTTCGGTGACCCGAACGTCGGCGGCTCGATGATCTCCACCGTCCCCAGCGCCGAATGGCGTCAGGGCGACCTGTCCAGCCTCCTGCGCGTCGGCGCCAACTACCAGTTGTATGACCCGGCCACCATCGCCGCCGCTCCGAACGGCCGGTTCAGCCGCTCCCCGCTGCCGGGCAACATCTTCCCGGCGAGCCGCATCAATCCGGTCGCCAAGAACCTGCTCGCTCTCTACCCGCTGCCCAACGCGCCGGCCACCGCCGACGGCCGCCAGAACTTCTTCATGTCCGCCCCCGCGCTCGAAGACTACTGGACCACCATCGGCCGTTTCGACCATGCCTTCAACGAAAAGAACCGCATGTTCGTCCGCATCCACCGCGACTTCTGGGAAGAGGACAAGAACCGCCACTTCGGCAACGACGTCAATGGCGTCATCCTCAACCGGGTCAACCGCGGCATCGCCGTGGACGACGTCCACATGATCTCCTCCACTATGGTGCTCAACCTCCGCTATGGCATCAGCGCCCAGGAGTTCCCCGAACGGCGCGTCAGCAGCGGCTTCGACCTCGCCTCGCTCGGCTTCTCGTCCGGCCTCGTTGGTCTCGTCGACTCCTCCAAGGCGACGATTCCCCGCACCGCGGTCGGTTCGCTCACCACCCTCGCCCCGTGGGAATCCGGCGACGGCAAAACCGCCTCCATCAGCCACAACGGCGTCGCCAACGTCGCGTGGATGCGCGGGAACCATAACGTCCGCTTCGGCCTCGACTGGATGATGTTCCGCGAGTTCCGCGCCCGCTACCCGCAGGACACGGCCCCCGATCTGAGCTTCTCCAACGCCTGGGCCCGCGGCCCGCTCGACAATTCCCCTGTTCAGCCCGTT
>DNFG01000480.1:0-10741 GCA_003487005.1 Bryobacterales bacterium | reverse complement strand
CCGCCACCTACGCCGAACAGGACATCTACACGGCCCTCTACATCCAGGACGACTGGAAAGCCACCCGCAAGCTGACCCTCAACCTCGGCCTTCGCGCTGAACACGAATCGCCCATCACCGAGCGCTACAACCGCTCTGTCTCGGGCTTCGATGAACGCGCCTCGAACCCGATCGAAGCCGCGGCCAAGGCCCGGTACGCCGCCTCCCCCATGCCCCAGTTACCCGTCGAGGCCTTCCAGGTCAAGGGCGGCGTCACCTTCGCCGGTGTCGGCGGCAATTCCCGCAATTACTGGAACGACCAGGGTATCGTCTGGTCCCCACGCATCGGCCTCGCCTACCAGCTGTTCGAGAAGACCGTCTTCCGCGGCGGCTACGGCATCTTCTACCAGCCCAATGGCATCCTGCGGACCAACTCGATCCTCTCGGGCTTCACCCGCTCCACGCCCATCATCGCTACCACCAACAATGGCGTGAACTTCCTCACCGACCTCTCCGACCCGCTGCCCACCGGTCTGCTGCCCGTGCTCGGCGCTTCCGAAGGTCTCGCCACCACCCTCGGCCAGGGAACCACCTTCTTCCCCGCCGACCGCAAGATGGCCCCCTCCCAGCGCTTCTCCTTCGGCTTCCAGCAGGAAATGCCGCAGGGCTATATGGTCGAAGCCTCCTATGTCGGCAACCGCGCATCCCGCTTGCCCGTCACCCGCCAGATGAGCTTCATCCCGCGCGAGTACCTCAGCACCTCGCCCGTCCGGGATAATGCCACCATCAACTTCCTCAGCCAGAACTTCACCAGCCCCTACTTCGGGCTCCATCCCAACTTCACCAGCGCCAACATCTCGCGTGGCGCCCTCCTCCAGCGCTACCCCCACTTCTCGAATGTCAACTTCGAGGATCCCGTGGGCTACTCCTGGTACCACTCGCTCCAGACGCGCCTCGAAAAGCGCTTCTCCAAAGGCTATACCCTCCAGGCCGCCTACACCTGGTCCAAGGCCATGGCAGCCAACACGTTCCTGAACGCCGTCGACGATATGCCGTATGAGACTCTCGCCGACATCGACCGCGCTCACCGCCTTACCTCGAGCGGCATCTACGAACTTCCGTTCGGCAAAGGCCGCCGCTACGGCACCAACATGCCCGGCCCCATCAACTTCTTCCTCGGCGGCTGGCAGGTCAGCGGCGTCTGGCAGTACCAGAGCGGCGCCCCCCTCGGCTTCGGCCAGGCGCTGTTCATCGGCGACTCCTCCACCATCGCCCTGCCCACCGATCAGCGGAACACCGACAAGTGGTTCAATACCTCGGTCTTCAACCGCAACTCGCAGCAGGTGCTTGCCTCCAACGTGCGCACCGCCCCGCTGCGCTACTCCAACATCCGCGCTGACTCTCAGCGCCGCCTCGACCTCTCGGCCAACAAGACGTTCGCGATCACCGAGAAGATCAAGATGATCTTCCGCGCGGATACCTTCAACGCCCGCAACGAGGTCGTCCTCCGCAACCCGAATACCGACCCCATCAGCTCGGCCTTCGGACAGGTCACCGCTCAGGAACCCCCGCGCTCCTGGCAGTTCTCGCTGAACCTCCGGTTCTAGCCCAAGTCCCTGGCAGTCCCCGGCGCGCAAGGGCAACCCCCTTGCGCGCCTCCGCTTTCCTGGCCGCCTGCCTCTCGATCCTCCCTTCCCTTCTCCCCGCCCGCCTCCCCTTCTGAATCGCCTGTTCAGTATAAATCGGAAGATAGCCACATAGCGCACACTTCTACCAAAAGATTGCTCTTTTGTTGTAAACCATCTAAAGATAGCCACTAACGCAGCATCAAACTAAAGCCCGCATGATATATTAACGGCAACAGTCGACCTCCGGGTCCGAATCTTCGGATTCAATTCGGGTGCCGGCGGGAGTTTGAAAAGTAAACGAAGGAGTCTTTTTGCCATGTCGATCAAATCCATCGGCGTTGGGGTCTGCCTGCTTTTCCTTTCCGCGATCTCCATCCTGGCGCAGTCCCAGGATGCCCGCGGGAACATTGTGGGCCGTGTTTTCGACACCACCGGCGCCGTGATTCCGGGGACCGAAGTCCGGTCGGTCAATGCCGCGACTGGGGTCGCGGTCTCGGTCACCACCAACGATGCCGGAAACTATGTGCTTCCTTTCCTGAGCCCCGGCTTTTACACCGTCACCGCTGAAGTCACGGGCTTCCGCAAATTTGAACGCAAGAACATTCAGGTCCGCGTCAATGATAACGTTCCGCTCGACATTCAGATGACGGTCGGCGAGGTGAGTGAATCGGTGGAAGTGACGGCGGAATCGCCGCTGCTGCAAACCGCCGAAGCCTCGCTCGGTCAAATTATTGACGAGCGCCGCATCGTCGAACTGCCCCTGTTCGCCGGCAACGCGATGGATCTCGTCCATCTGGCCCCCGGCACCGTGAACGGCACCGATATGCGCCTCCGGAAGGCCCCCTTCAATGCCGCCCCCTCGCAGTTTTCGACCGACGGCAGCGGCAACAACGGCAACGCCTTCACCATCGACGGTGTCGCCAACGTCTATTCGGACGGCACGGCGCCCCGCGTGGCCTTTTCGCCGCCCCAGGCCTCCCTTTCCGAGTTCAAGGTTCAGACTTCATCGTTTGACGCCGCCCTCGGCCGCACCTCCGGCGCGACAGTGAACGTGAGCACCAAGGGCGGGACCAACGAGTTCCACGGTCAGGCCTGGTGGTGGCTCCGGCACTCGGCCTTCGATACCCCAACCATCTACCAGAAGCGGTCGCCGACCTTCACAAAACTGCCAATCTACCGTGACAACCGCTACGGCGTGGCCGGTGGTGCTCCCGTCGTCCTCCCGGGCGTTTATAACGGAACCAACAAGACCTTCTGGTTCTTCACTTACGAAGCCAACAAGTTCGGCGATCCGAACGTCGGTGGATCAATGATCTCCACCGTCCCCAGCGCCGAATGGCGGCAGGGCGACCTGTCCAGCCTTCTGCGTATCGGCGCCAACTACCAGTTGTACGATCCGGCCACCATCACGGCCGCGCCGAACGGCCGCTTCAGCCGGTCCCCGTTGCCGGGCAACATCTTCCCGGCGAGCCGCATCAATCCGGTCGCCAAGAACCTGCTCGCCCTTTACCCTCTGCCGAACGCGCCGGCCACCGCCGACGGACGGAACAATTTCTTCATGTCGGCGCCCGCGCTGGAGGACTACTGGACTACGATCGGCCGCTTCGACCATGCCTTCAGCGAGAAGAACCGCATGTTCGTCCGCATCCACCGCGACTTCTGGGAAGAAGACAAGAACCGCCGCTTTGGGGACGACGTCACCGGCGTCATTCTGAACCGGATCAATCGCGGCATCGCCGTGGACGATGTGCATATGATTTCGTCAACAATGGTGCTCAACCTCCGCTACGGCATCAGCGCCCAGGAATTCCCGGAGAGGCGCACCAGCAGCGGCTTTGACCTCGCATCGCTCGGCTTCTCGCCCGGCCTCGTCGGCCTCGTCGACAAATCCGTCGCCACGATTCCCCGCACCGCGGTCGGATCACTTCAGACCCTGTCCCCTTGGGAATCCGGTGACGGCAAGACCGCCTCCATCAGCCACAACGGCGTTGCCAACGTGGCCTGGATGCGAGGCAACCACCACGTCCGCTTCGGGCTCGACTGGATGATGTTCCGTGAATTCCGCGCCCGCTACCCCCAGGACACGGCTCCCGATCTGAGCTTTTCCAGCGCCTGGGCCCGCGGCCCCTTCGATAATTCGCCCGTCCAACCCGTAGGCGCCGAATTCATCGCACTCTTGTCTGGTATACCCGGCGGCTCCATGGCCCGCACCGCCACTTATGCCGAGCAGGATATCTATACAGCCCTTTACATTCAGGACGACTGGAAAGTCACCCGCAAGCTGACCCTCAACCTCGGCCTCCGCGCCGAGCACGAATCGCCCATCACCGAGCGCTACAATCGGTCTGTTTCGGGCTTCGATGAACGCGCATCAAACCCCATCGAAGCCGCGGCCAAAGCCAATTACGCCCGCGCGCCCATGCCTCAGTTGCCCGTCGAGGCCTTCCAGGTCAAAGGCGGTGTGACTTTCGCCGGCGTCGGCGGCAACTCCCGCAATTACTGGCTCGACCAGGGCATCGCCTGGTCCCCGCGCATCGGCCTCGCCTACCAGATGTTCGAAAAGACCGTCTTCCGCGGCGGCTACGGCATCTTCTACCAGCCCAACGGCATCCTGCGCACCAACTCGATCCTGTCGGGCTTCACCCGATCCACGCCCATCATCGCCTCCGATAACAATGGCGTGAGCTTCCTCACCGACCTCTCGAATCCGTTGCCCACCGGCCTGCTGCCCGTGCTCGGCGCTTCCGAAGGTCTCGCCACCACCCTCGGCCAGGGCACCACGTTCTTCCCCGCCGACCGCAAAATGGCCCCCTCCCAGCGCTGGTCGTTCGGCTTCCAGCAGGAACTGCCCCAGGGCTACATGGTCGAGGCCTCTTACGTCGGCAACCGGGCCTCCCGCCTGCCCGTCACTCGACAGATGAGTTTCATCCCCCGGGAATACCTCAGCACATCGCCCGTCCGCGACCAGGCCACCATCAACTTCCTCAGCCAGAACTTCACCAGCCCCTACTTCGGGCTGCATCCGAACTTCACCGGCCGGAATATCAGCCGCGGAGCCCTGCTCCAACGCTACCCGCACTTTTCGAACGTCAACTTCCAGGATCCCGTGGGCTACTCCTGGTACCACTCGCTCCAGACCCGCCTCGAAAAGCGCTTCTCGAAGGGCTACACCCTCCAGGCTGCCTACACCTGGTCCAAGGCCATGGAAGCGGTTTCGTTCCTGAACTCGGTCGACCCCATGCCCTACGAAACCCTCTCCGGCATCGACCGCGCGCACCGTCTCACCTCCAGCGGCATCTATGAACTGCCGTTCGGCAAGGGCCGCCGCTTCGGCGCCAACATGCCGGGCCCTGTCAACCTCTTCCTTGGCGGCTGGCAGATCAGCGGCGTCTGGCAGTACCAGAGCGGCGCCCCCCTCGGCTTCGGCCAGGCGCTGTTCATCGGCGACTCGTCCACCATACGCCTGCCCACCGACCAGCGGAACACCGACAAGTGGTTCAATACCTCGGTCTTCAACCGGAGTTCACAGCAGGTGCTCGCCTCCAACGTGCGCACCGCCCCCCTGCGCTACTCCAACATCCGCGCCGATTCCCAGCGCCGCCTCGACCTCTCGGCCAACAAGACCTTCCAGATCACCGAGAAGATGAAGATGATCTTCCGCGCGGACACCTTCAATGCCCGCAACGAAGTCGTCCTCCGCAATCCGAATACCGACCCCGTCAGTTCGGCCTTCGGCCTCGTCACCGCCCAGGAACCGCCCCGTTCCTGGCAGTTCTCGCTGAACCTCCGGTTCTAGCCCAACCCAAGACCAACCGCGGCGCGCAAAGGTTTCCCCCTTGCGCGCCATCTCCTTTTCTTGCGGCCTCATGTCACGTGTGATGCAATTGAAGCATCCAATTGAAAGGATCTGGATTCATGTCAACTCTGCCCTATCAATCGATTCTCTGCCCGGTCGATTTCAGTTCCGGAGCCGGTGACGCTCTCCGCATCGGCAGCCAGTTGGCCAAGTCCAGTGGCGTGCCGCTCAAAGTCATCTACGCCACCCACTTCGAAGCCCCGCCCTTCATTAACGAATCCGCCCAGATGGAATTGGCCAAGGGCCTGGTCAATGCCAAACTGGCCGCCCAGGACGCCCTTGCCTCCTGGTGCGAGCCCTTCCTTGCCCCCGGAGCGGACGTTTCCTACGAGATCCTTGAACGCCCGCCCGTTGACGCCATCCGCGCGGTCGCCGAGACCCTGCCGGGCTGCTGGATCGTCATGGGCACCCACGGCCGGACGGGCCTGAAGCGCCTCCTGCTCGGCTCGGTCACTGAGCGCACTCTTCGGGAGGTCGGCGTCCCCGTCGTCACGATCCCCCCTCGCCACACGGATTAATAGCAATTAATGAAAAGGAAACGAATGCCTGACTGGATCTTCATTCCGCTGGTGATTTTCGGCTACTTCGCCCTCATGAAGTGGGTGCTGCCCGGCCTGGGCGTCCCCACTTGAATGGCGAACAGTTGCGACGTCGGGTCCCGGCGTCCCCAATCCAGCCAGACTGAGAAACAGTCCCCTAGCGACCGCGTGGAATCACCACGCTGAAGGCCCCGCGCAGGTCGCCGTTGCGGTAACCCTTGGCGGCATCCTCCGGATAGTGCTTGTGAAGCAGATCCCCGACCCGTGCGGGGATCTGTTTCTCGTTTCCATGACAAGTCAGGCACATCGCCTGTACGCGAATCGGCACCAGAAGGCGATAATCGCCACTGGCAGTCGTCGTTTGCGCGTTTTCGGGTGCCGATTTGCCCTCCCGAAGCGCCGATTCCCACTCCAATAGCCGACTCCGCTCCCACTCGTCCGGCCGGTTCGCTACATTCCTCGCCCGCGTGCTTACCCGGCGGATCTGAATCCCCTGCTCCGCGGCATACCGCTTCGTTTCCGCCTGCGCCTTCTCCGCGCACACCCCCACCGCCCCCTCGAACCCGCCCGACGCCAGTTCCGCAGCCAGCAGAGACCGGATCTTCTGACCCAGTTCCTGAACCGCCGCCCGCGCCCGCGGCCCAGGCTCCTGCGCCGCCAGCACCCCCGCCGTCAACACCAGCAAACAGAGAATCCGGTCCACTGCTCTACTCCGTCAAATCCGGCTTCGGCGTCTGCGCCGTCGAAGCAGGCAGTTCGGGCTTCCGAATGAAGTCGAGCGGCAATTCCCCGGTCAGTGACTTCAGCCAGGTGACAATCGATGCCACTTCGGCATCGCTCAATTTCTTCGCCAGTTGATACTCAGCCATCAAATGGATCGTCTCCTCCAGGCTCGCCACGCTTCCATCATGCAAATACGGCGCCGTCTTCTCGATATTCCGCAGCGACGGCGTCTTGAAGAACATCCTGTCCTTGCCCGCCTTCGTCACCTGGTGCCGCCCCGTGTCCTTCTGATTCGGCCACGCTTTCTTCGCCCCTAACTTCTGATACGACGTCCCCCCAAGGTACGCGCCCGGATGACAGGTCGCACAACCCGTGGCCATGAACTTGTTGAAGCCGGCCTTCTCCTCCGCCGTCAGCGCATTTCGGTCCCCTTCCAGGAATTTGTCCCACCGCGACGGGGTCACCAGCTTCCGCTCGAATGCCCCCACCGCCTTCGCGAAATTCTCGTAATTGATCGGCTCCGCCTCGCCCGGGAAGGCCTTCCGGAACAGTTCCGGATACTCCGGCATCGACTTCAGAGTCGCGATCACCGTCGCTTCGTCCGGCATCGCCATCTCCACCGGATTCAACACCGGCCCTTTCGCCTGCTCTTCCACATCCACCGCCCGCCCGTCCCAAAATTGCACGAAATGACCAGCCGCATTGTACACAGTTGGAGAATTCCGGTCCCCACGCAGCCCTTTGTGACCCGGAGAGGTCGCTTCATTATCCACCCCGTATTTATCCAACAGGTGGCACGAATTGCAGGAAAACTGGTGGCTTTTGGACAGCCTGTTTTCGTAATAGAGAATCCGCCCCAATTCGACTTTCGCATCCGTCAGCGGGTTCGAAGCTGACTCCATCACCGGAGGCAGCGGCTTGAACAGCTTCAACCGCGCCGCCGGGATCTCCTCCGCCCCACCGGGGGCCGAAACCAACGCCATCACCGCAATCAAACCAGCAATGTATCTCATGTTTGACGACTCCTGGGTCAGTTCCCATCTTCCCCCATCGCTGCTTCCGTTTCAAGACCCTGGCATCCAGCATTCTCTCTTTAGCCAGACTATTCGGTCCAGTTCTCCCAAATAGGACCTTTCCACTAATTCATCTACATATTCAATTTCTTCCCGCACTAATGCGAAGCTAAAAGTTCCGCTGGACAATTTGGAAACTGAGAGGCAATCCGTGTTTCTGGTTTATCTCGTGATTTGGGCCTTCACGCTCCTCGCTGGCGCTTCCGCGGTCTGGGCCCTCGCCTGGGCCGTGCAAACCGGCCAGTTCCGCGACTTCCGCGCGGGCGCCGCCAGCATCTTCGATGAAGGCGAACCCGTGGGCCGTGTCACCGATGCCTTTCCCGGCGAAGGGAAGCACCCATGACGCCCGCCGTCGCGCAACCCTTGCCGGAAGGGCTGCCGGGCGACCGGCTCAGCCGCATCCAGATTGACCGCTCCTGCCGCCAGACCGTCGTCTGGTACATGGTCAGCGCCGTCGCCTGGCTCCTCGCCGGCAGCCTCCTCGCCCTGCTCGCTTCCATCAAAATGCACACCCCGGGCTTCCTCGCCGATGCCGACTGGCTCACCTTCGGCCGCGTCCGTCCCGCCCACCTGAGCACCATGATCTACGGCTGGGGCTCCATGGCCGGCGTCGGTGTCCTGCTCTGGCTTCAGGCCCGCCTCTCGCGCGTCCGCCTCCCGCTCCCCCTCCTGCTGCCCGTGACCGTCGTCATCTGGAACCTGGCCGTTCTTTACGGCACCGTCCGCATTCTCCAGGGCGCTTCCACCGGCATCGAATGGCTCGAATTCCCCGTCGAAGTGCTCGCTTTTATCGGCTTCTGCATGGCCGTCATCATTGTCGCCTCGGTGCTGATGTTCGTCCGCCGGCAGGTCAAACATACCTACGTGTCGCAGTGGTACCTGTTCGGCGCCGTCCTCTGGTTCCCCTTCCTCTACATCCTCGGCGTCGTGCTCAGCGAGGCCGGCGACGTCCGCGGCGTCGCCAAGGCCGCCGCCAACTGGTGGTTCGCCCACAACGTCCTCGGACTCTGGTTCACCCCCATCGGCCTCGCCACCGCCTACTACATGATCCCCAAGGTCATCGGACGCCCCGTCCACAGCTATCACCTCTCGCTGCTCGGCTTCTGGACCCTCGCCATCTTCTACAACTGGGCCGGCACCCACCATCTCATCGGCGGCCCGCTGCCCGCCTGGCTGGTCACCGTTGGCATCGTCGGCTCCATGATGATGTTCATTCCGGTCATCACCGTGGCCGTCAACCATCACCTCACCATGGCCGGAAACTTCCACCACCTCCGGACCAGCCCCACGCTCCGCTTCGTCGTGGTCGCCGCCATGAGCTACACCGTCGTCAGTTTCCAGGGCTCGCTCACCGCACTGCGCGCCGTCAACGAAGTCTCCCACTTCACGCACTACACCATCGCGCATGCCCACCTCGGCGTCTATGCCTTCTTCACCATGATGATGTTCGGCGCCGCCTACTATATCCTCCCTCGCCTGATGAACACCGAATGGCATTCGGCGCGCTGGATCCGGGTCCATTTCTGGGCCACTTCGCTTGGCATGGCGCTCTACTGGCTCGGCCTTACCTGGGCCGGGTGGCGCCAGGGGGAGATGATGAACGACCCGAACATCCCCTTCCTCGCGATCGTGGAGTACACCAAGCCCTGGCTCCATTCCCGCTCCCTCGCCGGGGTCTTGATGACCATTGGTCACGTCAGCTTTGCCTGGCTGGTCTGGAACCTGGTCCGCCAGCGCGGCGCCGCCCTGATCGGACCGACCCTGCTGAAGCGGAGGAAAAGCGCATGAACCGGAGTCTCACAATCGCGCTGGGCATCATGTTGACCGTCGTCCTGTCCATGGCCGGACTGGTGCTGATCCCCAACTGGCAGTTCCGCGAAATGCAACAGCACAAGGACGACGACGGTAATCTCTGGCCCGTGCAACTCGAAGGCGCCGAAGCGCTCGGGCGCGCCGAGTACGTCTCGCTGGGCTGTGTCTACTGCCACACGCAGCAGGTCCGCCCTCCCAACTATGGCGCCGATCTCGACCGCGGCTGGGGCTTCCGCCGCACAGTGCCCCGCGACTACCTCTTCGACAAACCCCATCTGCTCGGGACGATGCGCACCGGCCCCGATTTGGCCAACATCGGCGCGCGTCAGCCCAGCCGTGACTGGCACATGCTCCACCTCTACGACCCAGTCATCACCTCACCGGGCTCCACCATGCCCCCCCACCGGTTCCTGTTCGAGAAGGTTGCCCCCTCGGACCGCGCCCCGGAGCGCGCCATCCGTCTGCCCGACGACAGCGGCTGGATCCTGCCGTCGGCTCGCGCCGAGAGCCTCTTCGCTTACTTGCGCAGCCTCGACAAAAGCTATGAACTCCCGGAGGCGCCCCAATGAGCGATGAATCCGCGCGGAACCGGATCGAGCGCGAAGAAAACGCGACGCCGGAAGTCATCCCCATGCACCACCCGATCATGCGGGAACTCGACGAGCCGACCGATGGCTTCGAGCCCACACCCGTCTGGTTGATGCTGATCTACTTCACCCTCATTGGCTGGGGAGGCTGGTATCTCGCCATGAACAGCGGCGATTTCGATGTCGCCGTGCTCACCGACGACCTGATGAAGCCCGGAGCCTCGGCCGCCGGGCGGCCCGCCCCCGGTCCCGTCGACCCCATGGTGCTCGGCAAGCGGATTTACAACAACTGCGTCACCTGTCACCAGACCAGCGGCCAGGGCGTCGATGGCGCCTTTCCGCCGCTTGCCAACAGCGAGTGGGTCCTCGGCAGCGAGGATACTCTCGCCCGCATTCTCCTCCACGGCATGAATGGACCCGTCCAGGTGCTCGGCAAGACCTACAACAGCGAAATGCCCGCCTGGGGCCAGTTGAAGGACGAACAGATCGCCGCCGTGCTGTTGACGGAGGCAATCTGGCTCGGCCCGCAGCTGCGCGGCTCGGC
>DNFG01000175.1 GCA_003487005.1 Bryobacterales bacterium | reverse complement strand
GCGGTCCCCCCGCCCGCTCCTCCTCTGTCTTCGCGAACTGCAACCGCCGCCGCCGCTGCCGTCGGTGACGGGGTTGTTCGCGTATCTGGAGTGCGAGGGTCCGATGCCGCGGGCGCGGATCGACACGGCCGGCGGGGCGGAGTGGCTGACGCTGGATCAACCGGACAATGTGCGGATCACGGGCCGTTCGGGGGCGCTGGAACTCCAGTGCGGGGCGCTGCCGGCGCCGCTGCGGGTGCGTGTCGAGTATGAAGCCGAGGGGCGGCGGTTGCGGGCGATCGAAGTGCTGCCTTAGTCCAGCTTCCAGGGGGCGCGATAACGGGCGGTGACGAGGGCGTTGGCGGCGGCGTTGCCGGGGACCTGGGCGGTATCGGCATCCCATTCGATGCGCGATTTGGAGCGGAGGGCGAGGTTACCGAGGTGGGCGACGGCGGAGACGTGGTGGCCGACATCGAGGTTTTCGACGGTGGGCTGGCGGGATTTCATGCAATCGAGGAGATTGCGGGCGTGCTGGGCGCGCATGGTTTCGGTGGTGCGGGAGCGGCGGCGCATTTCGACCATGGAACCGCGTTTGAGGGGTTCGGCGATGATTTCCCAGCCGCTGGTATCGAGGATGAGGGTGGCGTCGGAACCGGTGAACATGACGCCGTGCTCGCGGCGGTCGGGGCCGAGACCGCACTGGACCTGGTGCTCCCAGATGAGGGTGTACGAGGGGAAGTCGTAGACGGTGATCTGGGTGTCGGGGGTTTCGGTATTGTCCTGAAGGAGGTACTTGCCGCCGGAGGCGACGACGCTCTTCGGCCATTCGGGGCCCATGGCCCAGAGGGCGATGTTGATGAGGTGGACGCCCCAGTCGGTCATGAGACCGCCGGCGTAGTCCCAGAACCAGCGGAAGTTGAAATGGAAGCGGTTTTTGTTGAAGGGGCGGGCGGGTGCGGGGCCGAGCCAGAGGTCGTAATCGACGCCGGCGGGGACGGGGGAGTCGGGGGGATTACCGGCGTCTTTGACCCAGTCGAGGTAGGCCCAGCAGCGGACCTGGCGGACTTTGCCGATCTTTCCGGAGCGGACCAATTCGACGGCTTCGGCGTAGTGTTCGCCGCTGCGCCAGTGGGTGCCCATCTGGGCGACGCGATTGTAGCGGCGGGCGGCATCGCGGAGGACGCGGCCTTCGCCGATGGAGGTGGCGAGGGGCTTTTCGACGTAGACATCCTTGCCGGCCTGGAAGGCGGCGAGGGTGGGGATGGCGTGCCAGTGATCGGGGGTGCAGACGGCGACGACGTCGATGTCCTTGCGTTCGATGACACGGCGGAAGTCTTTCGCGGTGGCGGGGCGGGGGTGGCCTTCGGATTCGAGGCGTTTGAGGGTGTTGGCGATGCACTGGTCATCGACGTCGCAGATGGCGGCGACTTCGACTTCCTTGGAGGCGAGGAAGGCGTTGGTGACGGAACGGGAGATGCCGCCGCAGCCGATGACGCCGAGGCGAATGCGATCGTTCGCGGAGGCGCGGGCGGTGGTGGCGGCGGCGAGGGCGCCCTGCATGAAGAAGCGGCGGGAGGGGGTCATGGAGACACTATATTCGTTTGAGAGCCCGAATGGCGGAGGCGAGCGTGAGGGCCTGGCGGCGGCCGTCGAAGGCTTCGGCGAAGGCGGGGTTGAGCGGGCGGCGGGTGAGCGGGCGGCGGAGGAAAGCAGCGAGGCGGGCGGCGGCTTCGGCGGTGGGCGTGAGCGGGGAGAGACAGAGGACGTCGGGTCCGGCCTGTTCAAGGAGGCGGCGGGCGGGGGAGCCATCGGGGGTCCAGGCGATGATGGGCTGGCCGGTGCGGGCGTAGTCGAAGAGTTTGGCGGGGACCTGGATGGAGTTGTCGCGCTCGGGGATATCGAGCAGGAGGAGGATGTCGGCATCGGCCTGGGCCTGGGCGGCCTCTTCGCGGGAGGCGAGGCGGCTATCAACATGGAGCAGGCCGGCGGTTTCGAGTTGGGCGCGTTCGGATTGAGAGTGGATGAAGGTGTCGGGGGCGGTGGGACCGAGGAGAACGGCTTGCCAGTCGGCGGGTTTCACGTCACCGGATTGAGCGAGGGCGGCCAGAGCGTGAAGGAAGTTTTCGGGACGGCGGTTGGCGTAGAGAGAGCCGGCGTGGAGGATGATTTTCGGACCGGGCGGACGAGGTTGGGGGGAGGGCGGAGCGACGGCGGGATCGAAGCCGTTCCAGAGCAGATGGATTTTTGAGGCGTGGGCGGGATGGCGCTGGCGCCACTGGTCGGCGAGACCGTCGGTATTGGCGAGGCAGAGCGAGGCGTGGCGGAAGATGCGCCGTTCGAGGGCGGGGTCGTAGTTGAAGAGGCGGTGGACGCGGGTGGCGTTGCCGGCGAGGGGATCGCGGAAATCGGCGATCCAGGGCAAGCCTGAGTGGCGGTGGAAGGCGAGTGCGGCGAGGTGGGGGGCGAGGGGCGGGGAAGTGGAGAAGATGGCGTCGACGGGGTGGGAGCGGGCGTGATCGTGAGCGGCGGCGAGGGCGGCGGGGACCCAGTCGAGGCGCTCATTGATGCGCAGAAGGTAGCGCTGGGTGAAGCGGCAGAGGGTTTCGGGCAGGGGGCGGCCGTGGCCGGGGAGGACGTAGGTGGTGTCGGGCCGGGCCTGGTCCGGGGGTGGATGGCCGTGGGCGATGACGTGGCAGTGGATATTGGCTTCGGGGAGGTAGCGGGTGAGACGGGCGGGGCGGGCGGCGCCGGAGGTGTTCTCGGGCGGGTAGTAGTAGGCGAACAAGAGGAGGTGGAGGCGGGCGGAATCGCTCATGAAAGTGGGGGAGGAGGCGTCGAACCGCAGTGTAACAGAGTTCCCCACGGGGCAGGGAATCGGTCCATAATCGAGGAAACACGAAGGGAGGCATCATGAACGCAGTTCGATTTCTGTTGGCGGGATTCCTCGCGACGGCGGCGCTGCCGGCGCAGGATCTGCTGGCCGGTCTGGCGCGGATCGAGATTACGCCGGCGCAGTTCGGGCCGATGTATGGGTACCGGAACCGCAAGTGTGGACCGGCGACGGGGGTGCATGATGCGCTGTATGCGAAGGCGCTGGTGCTGGAGGCGGGTGGGAGCCGGATGGCGATTGTGACGATGGATCTGGGTTCGATCGCGAGCGAGCGGATTTTTGCGCGGGCGAAGGCGGAATTGAATCTGCCGGTGGTGCTGCTGGCGCCTTCGCACACACATTCGGCGCCAGCGTTTCTGGCGGCATCTCTGGGGTCGGAGAGGCCTTCGGCGTATCTGGCGGAAGTGGAGGAGAAGGTGCTGTGGGTGCTGCGGGAGGCGGCGGCGGCGATGGCGCCGGCGCGGCTATCGCTGGCGCGGGGATCGATCCGGCTGGGGTATAACCGATTGTTATTGCGCGAAGACGGGCGGGCGCGGGCGTTGTTCGACAACCTGGACCGGGTGCCGCACGGGCCGGTGGATCCGGAGTTTGTGTTGTTACAGGTGGCGGCGGCCGATGGGGCGCCGAAGGCGCTGATCGTGCATTACACGGCGCATCCGGTGGCGTTGGGGACGACGAATTGCCTATATTCGGGCGATTTTCCGGGCGTTTTGCAGCGACGGATGGAGGCGGCGATGCCGGGCGTGCAGGCGATGTTCGTGCAGGGGGCGGCGGCGGAAACGAACCCTTTGTTCCAGGGACGGTCCGGGGACACGGAGAAGGACTTCGCCACGATGACGCGAATGGGCGATCTGCTGGCCGATGAGGTCCTGAAGACCGCCGGGCGCATTCCAGCGGGCGAGGCAAAGCCGGCGTCGATCCGGCACAGAACTGAGACGCTCACATTCCAGGGCCGTTGGGACAAGCAGCAGACGATCCGCGTGGGTTTGACGACGGTTCTGATCAATGGAGAGATCGCGATCGCGACAGTGCCGGGCGAGCCGTTCCTGTCGATGCAGACGCGGTGGAAGCGGGAGGCGGATGTGCCGTCGCCGCTGTTCTACGGTTACACGCAGAGCACCGGGGACCCGTGGCCGGGCTACATTCCCGACATCCGTTCAGCCGCTTACGGAGGCTATGGCGCGGACAATGCGACGACGATCGAGCCTGGCGCGGCGGAGCGGATCATGGATCATCACCTGATCCAGTTGTACGGGCTGCGGGGAATGTGGCTCAGCGAACCGGGGCGGCCTTGAGGCGGTCCTGTTCGATGGCGCGGAGCAGGGCGGGGCGGTCGCCGAGGATGCCGTTGACGCCGCGCTGAATCAGGGCTTCGAGTTCGGGGCGGGGGGCGTCGCCGGCGGTGGTCCAGACGGGTTTACCGAGGCGGTGGACGCGGGCAACGAGCGCGGGATCGGCCTCGATCCAGCGGGGCCAGAGGCGAATGATATCGGCGCCGGCCGCGACGAACGGTTCAATGTCCCCGGGCGAAGGGATGAAGCCGAGCGTGCGCAGGTTCGGGTTCAGTCTGCGGAATTCGCGGAGGTCGTCGAGACTGCGAGGACCGGCGATGACGTCGAGGACGGCGCCGGCCTGTTCGACGAGGCGGACGACGCGGCGCTTGTCGAGTCCGGGGCCTTCCTTGATATCGAGCAGGAGTTTGACGCCGGTCCGTTTCGACAGTGCGAGGACCTCCTCGAAAGTGGGGACGCGCTGACCGCCGCCGGCGTCGAGCTGGCGGACTTCGGCGAGGGTCATTTCGGTGACGGGTCCGCGGCCGTTGGTGGTGCGGTCGAGGGTGGGATCGTGGAGGATGACGATGTGGCCGTCGCGGGTGGCGCGCAGGTCGATCTCGATGACACGGATGCCGTCGTGGATGGCGGACTCGAAGGCGGCGAGGGTGTTTTCGGGTTTGCCCTCCACGATGCCGCCGCGGTGGGCGGCGAAGACGACCTGCCATTCAGGGTTTTGAGCAGGGGCGGCGGCGGCGGCGAGCAACAGGGCGGGCAACAGCGGAGACATGGGCGCGGCTAGCCGGGCTGCGAGTCCGGATCGATCTTGCGGAGGTGTTCAAAGGAGTAGATGCCGGAGCTATGGCCGTCATTCCAGTGGATGCGGATGGCGTAAGCGCCGACCTCTTCGACGTTGACGATTTTGGGTTTGGGGGTGAACATCTGGAAGGGGTTGGCGGGGTCTGGGGCCGCGGCCGTGGAGAAGTTGGTGCGCTGGGGCGGGGTGCCGTGGGCGCCGGTGCAGGAAGCGCAGGGGCAGTGGTCGCGGAGGAGTTCATTGGAGAGGCGGCTGGTGTGGCCGTCGGTCCAATCGATGGTGATTCCTTTGGACCTGGAGATAGCCAGGTGGAGGGGATCGGTGGAAACGGGGGCAGGCATGGGCATGGTTCCTCGTCAGTGGACTCGTTCGATGTCGCGAACGCCGGGGAGTCGGCGCATGGCGGAGACGGTGCGTTCCAGCTGTTTTTTGTCGCGGACCTCGATGGTCATTTCGACGGTTGCGGAGTCGAAGCGCTTTTCGTCGCCTTTGGCTTCGACGCTGCGGATATTGATATTGTCGTTGACCAGGATCTGGGTCAACGCATTCAGGATACCGGTGCGGTCGTCGGTATGGACGACGAGGCGGACGCGGAAGGAATCGGCTCCGGTGCGGGCCCATTCGACGTCGATGCGGCGTTCGGCCTCATACATGAGGTTCATGACGTTCGGGCAGGTGCGCGAGTGAACGGCGACGCCTTTGCCACGGGTGATGTAGCCGACAATGGGCTCGCCGCGGATGGGATTGCAGCACTTGGCGAGGTAGGTGAGGAGGTCGTCGAGTCCTTTGACGTGGACGACATAGTCCTTGAAGGCTTCGCGCTCCTGTGGGGTGAGGGGGGAGGCCGGGGCCTGAGGCGGGGCTTCGGGTTCGACGGTTTCCGGAGCGAGTTTGGTCAGGACCTGGCGCGGGGAGACCTTGCCCCAGCCGAGCGCGGCGTGCAGGTCCTCGGTTTTGCTGTATCCGTAATCGCTGGCGACGGAATCCATCTGCGCTTTCGAGACACGGCTGAGAGGGACGCCAAGGCGCCGGGCCTCGCGTTCGAGAAGTTTGGCGCCGAGATCGACGGCCTTTTCGCGCTCACTGGCGTTGATGACGTGGCGGATTTTGTTCTTGGCGCGGGCGGTTTTGACGAAACTGAGCCAGTCGCGGCTGGGTGTAGCGTTGTTCGAGGTGAGGATTTCGACGATGTCGCCATTGCGGAGGATGTGCTTGAGGGGCGTCATCCGGCCATTGACCTTGGCGCCGGTGCAGGTGTGGCCGACGTCGGTATGGATGGCGTAGGCGAAGTCGACGGGGGTGGCATCACGAGGCAGGACGACGACTTTGCCCTTGGGCGTGAAGCAATAAACCTCTTCCGGGTACAGGTCCACCTTGAGGTTGGACATGAAGTCGCCGGGGTCGCGCATTTCGCGCTGCCACTCGACGAGCTGGCGGAGCCAGGCGATGCGCTGATCGTCCTCGGCGCGACCGCGGCGGCCTTCCTTGTACTTCCAGTGCGCCGCGATGCCTTCCTCGGCGATGCGGTGCATCTCTTCGGTGCGGATCTGGACCTCGAAGGAGACGCCCTTCGGCCCCATCACGGAAGTGTGGAGCGACTGGTAGAGGTTGGGGCGGGGAATGGCGATCCAGTCCTTGATCCGCCCTGGGATGGGGTGCCATTCGTTGTGGATGACGCCGAGCGCGGCATAGCAGTTCTTGACCGAGTCGGTGATGATGCGGACGCCGAGCAGGTCGTAGACCTGGTCGATCTCGATGCGCTGCTTCTTGAGCTTCTGGTAGATGGACCAGGGCCGTTTCATCCGGCCTTCGACCCTGGCGGGGATCATTTCGTGGGAGAGTTTGCGCTCGACGGTCCGGCAGATGGTCTGGAGGAACTCCTCGTTGGCGGCGCGGCGGGATTCGATTGCGCCGGTGACCATTTGATGGGCGGCCGGCTCGATGTACTGGAAGGCGAGGTCCTCGAGTTCGACGCGCAGTTTGCCCATGCCGAGCCGGTGGGCGATGGGCGAGTACAGTTCGAGAGTCTCGGCGGCGATGCGCTCCTGGCGCTCACGCGAGAGCGAGGAGAGGGTGCGCATGTTGTGGAGACGGTCCGCCAGTTTGACGAGGATGACGCGGATGTCTTCCACCATGGCCAACAGCATCTTCCGCACGCTTTCGGCCTGGCGGATCTCGCGGCTGGACAACTCGATTTTGCTGAGTTTGGTGACGCCGTTGACGCAGCGGGCGACCTCGTCGCCGAACAGGCGTCGAATCTCCTCGAGGGTCGTTTCGGTGTCCTCGAGGACATCGTGGAGCAGGGCGGTGGAAAGGCAGACGATGTCCATGCGGCGATCGGCGAGGATGCGGGCGACGGCGACCGGGTGCATCATGTAGGGCTCGCCCGAGGCGCGCAATTGATGGGAATGGCGTTCGCAGGCGAAGGCAAATGCACGTTCGAGAGGGGAGA
>DNFG01000451.1:30412-30583 GCA_003487005.1 Bryobacterales bacterium | reverse complement strand
AGCGGATGTACCGGGAGGGGCGGCCGGAGGTATTGATTCATCTGGCGGCGGTGGTGGGGGGGATTGGGGCGAACCGGGAGAATCCGGGGCGGTTTTTTTATGAGAACGCGATGATGGGGTTGCTGCTGATCGAGGGGGCGCGGCGGCATGGGGTGGAGAAGGTGGTGGTGG
>DNFG01000451.1:0-30173 GCA_003487005.1 Bryobacterales bacterium | reverse complement strand
CGCTCTTCCGATCTATGGGGTGGAGAAGGTGGTGGTGGCGGGGACGATCTGCGCGTATCCGAAATTCGCGCCGGTGCCGTTTAAGGAAGAGACGTTGTGGGATGGATACCCGGAAGAGACGAATGCGCCGTACGGGGTGGCGAAGAAGAGTATATTGGTGATGGGGCAGGCGTACCGGCAGCAATATGGGTTGAATGTGGTGCATTTGATGCCGGTGAATTTGTATGGTCCCCGGGATAATTTCGATTTGCAGGCATCGCATGTGATTCCGGCATTGATCCGGAAGTGCGTGGAGGCGAAGGAGAGGGGGGAGGAGCGGGTGGAGTGTTGGGGGGATGGATCGCCGACGCGGGAGTTTTTGTATGTGGAGGATGCGGCGGAGGGGTTGGTGCGCGGGGCTGAGGTGTATGACGGGGCGGAGCCAGTGAATCTGGGGAGTGGGGAAGAGGTGACGATCCGGTCGCTGGCGGAGATGGTGCGGGGGGCGACGGGGTACGAAGGGGAGTTGGTCTGGAATCCGGAGCAGCCGAACGGTCAGCCGAGGCGGCGGTTGGATACGACGCGGGCGGCGGAGTGGCTGGGGTGGAAGGGGAGTTGGTCGTTGGCGGAGGGGTTGGTGCGGACGGTGGCGTGGTATTTTGGGGGGCGGGTCCCGGCGTCACCCTCAGCCTGAAGAACCTCTTCGGCGGGGTCTACGGTGGGGTCTGCGGCTGGCTGGGGAATACCCTGCACTCGCAGGGCATCGACAACTCCATCGTCGAACTCGCCGCCACCGACCCCGTCCAGCCCGTCATCGGCGATGGCATCGAGGCCATGGAAGGCGACGGACTCCTCCACGGTCCAGCCCGCCACCTCGGCTGTCTCGTCTTCGCCAACGACCCCCTTGGCGCCGACTCCGCCTGCTGCTCCCCAATGGAGATCAACCCCTCTGGCATCCGCCACCTCGCAGAAGCCGCCCGCCTCGGTAATCTCGACCCCAGCTAATGGGACCACCTCGGAGAAGCCGCTGCCCCGGTGCGGCGGACCTTTCGACTGCTGGTGGGGATGTGGTTCGCGTGCGTGAGGAGAGCGCCAACGTCACCGCGCACACTTCGCGTTCCCAAAGTGCCAGGAGTTGCGGCCCCGCTTGGGGGAGATACGCAGGTTTGCCGTGGCGGGCGGCGCATCCGTCGATCCTCTACCACGGCGCGGAGGTCGAGTTCACTGGTGACAGTGACAACGATGTGGGCCAAGCGATTATCAAGTAGCTATTCGTGGACGAACGTCAAAAAGCCGGGTCTCATGCAGATCATCACCTCTGAAGTGTTCTATCAGGCAACAACCGGGACGATTTGCCCGGCGGCGGCTTCGCAGGAAGTTTCAAATGAAAGGGAACGCCTCTGCTCGACAAGCTCTCCAGTTTTCCAGGTCCTCCCTCCGCCCGGCGAGGCATTGAGATCATCGCACTAACGCGTGGGGCCGATGGACAATGGGAGTGGGGCACCTCGGAGAAGTTGGATTAAATGGTCACCGGGCGGAAATTCGATCACGGCGTGTCCGGCCCACAGGCCCTTCACGAATCCGACGAGCGGTTCCACCTGCTCCACCACGAATTGCAAAGTTCCGTCACTCGTGCGGAGAGCGATGTGGGCGGGAATGCGTTTGCCGTCCTCCTCGACAATCGCTCCATCCGGCAGTTCGCTCATAATCGGGCCGAGGCCGGTAAAAAAGAACGTGACGCGGGAACCACTGGGTGCCGGGTTTTCCGGTGAATTCAGCGTACCGTCTTCGTTGCGGATGTCCGGATAGAGAGCCGGCCGGTCGGGCACCACCTGGACAAAGGCGGACGCCTGTTCTCCTCCGCCGGTCCGGACCTGGACGGTGGCCAGGGTGCGCCCCCACATCGCTGACGGAACGATCGACACTACGAACCCTCGGCCCACCGCCATGATGGGCGCCGCGATACCGTCCCAATGGACTTCCACACCTTCGAGTTCAAGCGGCAGGGGTGCGGCGGGAGCGATCCAAAGGTTCACCTCGTTTTGGGGCTCGAAGCGGGCGATTTCGATTCGGACGATCTCGCCGGGCGAGACCGGCCCCGGACTCGCCGAAGGCGCGAAAGCGTTCACCACGCGTTCAATGCTGAGAGGACTGGCCGGGGGCGCCATGCGGAGCAGCCAAGTCCACGGTGGTTGGGCGGAAGAGGACCAGAAGTCTCCCAGATTCGCCGCAAATAATGCGCTTCCATCCGGGAGGCCGGCTACGCCGGCGGGGTCAGCGGTCATGACGTAGGACGCCTCGGTCCACTCGCCCCGGGCGGTGGACAGGCGGGCGTAGAAGGGTTTCTTCTCACCCGCCGTGGGCGGCGTGCCGAGCACCGGGCCGGGGGAGGGCAAGGGGTCCGAGTATCCCTGGCCGGCCAGCAGCAGATCGCCGTTGCGATCGAGCGCCAGGTAAGAAAGCTCCTCACGGCACGCGCCGCCGAACAGCCACTCGGCCGCGGGTTGCTCCAGGCTCGCCGGAAACTGCATCACCGAGATGTCGGCCATCCAGTAGTGGCGGTCGATGTATCTGCCCCTCCATCCCGAATAGTGCGGGCAATCGGTGTTGATCCGGCCGGCGTAGACCGGATTGAGCAAGGAGGCGGTCCCGGCGACGAAGACGAAGTCCTGGTCATCGATGACGATCCCTCCGGGGTCATTCGGCAGCCAGCGCGCGGCGACGAGTTCGCCGGTCCGGCTGAGTTTGAGCAGGTTCGCCTGGTCGGGGAGCCCTTCCGGGATGGACTGGCCGGGGAAACCCGAGTATTCGAACGATCCGGTGAAATAGGCGTTGCCTTCGCTATCGGCCGCAACCGACCGGATGGGAAGGACACTCGCGCGGGACCTGCCCAGGAGGCGCCCATGCAGGATGTCGAGGCCGCGGGCGTCGAGGCGAAGCAGGAAATCCCAGGCGACAGCGGACGGCGAGGCGAGCGGAGGCAGCGTGTAGGGGGCGTCCGTGACAGCACGGGCCGTGGAGGAACCGGCCACGAGCAGTTCGCCGCCCGGTGCATGGGCGACGCCGCTGATGGTGGTCTCGCCGAGGAGGATGCTGCGTTCCAGCCGGCCGGCGTGGTCGAGGCGGGCGACGAAGGAGGAAACGGGAGCGGCTCCATTGTGGCGTGCGGCAACCGCGGGAAAGTCCAGAGAGCGCGTGAACCCGGCGACGAAGACGGTGCCGTCCGGGCCGATGCGGATCGCCGTGGCGCTGTCGTCGGCCGCTCCGCCAAGGTAGGTGGAGAACAGGAGGCGTCCTGCTGGATCGAGTTTGGTGACGAAGCCATCCCGGGTGACCAGAGCGGAGCCGTAAACGACGCCGGGCCTCGCCGCATCGAACGCGATCCCATTCAGCAGCCTGGGTGGGTCGCCCGAAGTCCACGTCAACCCGCCATCCTCGGTGACGAAGAGCGATGACGGCTCGGCGACAATGTTACCGGCACTGACGATGAAGCGACGGGGGTCGAACGGATCCGAGGCGAATGCCCGGATAGGGGTCTGGCTCGGGATGACGGGCAGGTTGAGTCTTCGCCACGTGGCGCCGTTATCATCGGTGGCCTGAACCTCGCATTCGGTCTGCACGAGCCAGCCTCCGGGAATATCTTTGCGACTGATGAAGCCGCGAAGGTAGCCGCAGCCGCTCTCATAGGGCAGCTTCTCCCACGTCTTCCCGGCGTCCCGCGTCAGAAAGACTTCCTCGAAGGCGGAGGCGGCCATCCACACATCGGCCTGAGTGGAGGACAGCGCCAGGTAGCGGTACTGGGTTGCGGCTTCCAGTTTCTCCCAACTGGCGCCGGAATCGCTGGAGACGAAATAGCCTGCATCGCCCCCGAAGTAGTGCAGGATGCGGCCGGGGCGCTGGGGATCGAGATGGAAATAGGAGGTGTAGACATTACACGCGGCCTCGTTCCCAGGACATCCGGCAACGGTCACCCAGTTTGCGCCGAAATCGGTGGAGCGGAGCAGCCGGGGTCCCGATGTGGCATAGACCACCCCGGGGCGGGCGGGATCCCACTGTGGCCCCTGTACGCCGCCGGAGGTGGGGAAGCCGGTTTCGGGACCAAGCATGGACCAGGTGGCACCGCCATCCTCGCTGCGGGCCATTTCGCTGATGGCGGAGGCCAGCAGAAACCGGCCGTCTTGGGGGCTGGCCGCGGGGGCGTGTCCGCCAGAGTGGGAATGGAAGGGGCCCAGTTGCGACCAGGTCTTGCCGCCGTCGCGGCTGATCACAAAGACACCGCCGGCATGCCGCGTCTGAGCCGCGTCCTTCAGGGGAAAGTCGGTGGAGGTTGTTTCGCCGGCGAGGTAGATATTGCCCTCACGATCCGTCGTGATCGCGTTGATTTTCTCCCGGCCATTTCCCGCAAAGGTGTGCAGAATTCCGAGACCATCGCCCGCGAAAGCCGGTCCCGCCAAAGCCAGAAAGGCGAGTAATCTCAACATAGAGGCCCTCAATCCTGCGCCGCGCCGAGCGCGAGCCACGTACTGGCGTGGTTACACTCTGCTTCGATTCTAAGGCAGACGCGTGTCAATGCAAAGGACACCGATGCCCGAAATACCCACTTGGAGGCGCCTGACGGTTGCCGTCCACGCGGCCCAGTACCTCCTGCGTGGTTTTCTCCGGAGACCGCATGAACCATCGCAAGGAATCGTACAGGGCGGCAGTCCGGGCTATACAGAGTCCGGGCCACTCGTAGTCAGGGGCAAAGAGTCATGTTCCCTTGACCGGCCTCACTGCCTCACATCCACGTGCGATGAACCTCAACTCCCCGTGCAATCTGTCCGGCTTTCTCCCGCCAACCCCTCGCTCCAATAACCCCAGCACACTCGGCGTCTTCACCGCCAGCCCCTGATCCGGATACCCATTCAGCACGCGCCACCCCCGCTTGGCCGGCGGGAGCTTGCCGTAGGGGATGTGGTCGGGGTCAAAGCCGTCAGCCTGAGTCGTCCCACCGCACTTTTTTGAAGAAGAATCCGATTTCCGCAGCAGCCACGCCCGGCGGAACCGCTTTTGCGCCGGTGCGATGGATGCACGCCACATCCATGGCGCCGGGCCTCGATATCGCCTTCTTCACGAATCGGGAGGCTTCGAACACCGAACCGCATGAATTGGGAATGGACGAAATCCCGCAAGGCCAGGCACTAAGTGCTGCACAGCCTGCCCGCGCCCCCGCGGTGACCATCACCCACGTCAAGGCCAGCCTCTGACGGATCAGGAACGAGTTCGAATTCCTGAGAAAGGTGCTCTGGGACGGGTCAGGCGGACCGCATGCGAAATGCGCCGAAGATCTCTCCGATGTCCATCACGCGCCGGGAAAGAGACTGGGCTCAGTGGCGAGGCGGGGTCGCTAACCCTCTTCGCGAAGAGTCACGGACGGATCGAGCCGTGCCGCGCGACGCGCGGGAAGCAAGCCTGCCAGTACTCCAATGGACGCCATTGCCGCACACGCGATGAGAAACGCCAGGGGATCCAGGGGGGAGACGCCAAAGAGCAGCGACTTTGCCAATCGAGTGAGCGCGAAGGCGCCTGCCGACCCAATGACCAGGCCGATCAGCACCAGCTCGGAAGCGTCCCGGAGGACGTATCGCACGACATCCTTCGACCGTGCGCCGAGAGCCATTCGAATGCCCATCTCCCGGCGGCGCTGGTTCACTGTCTGAGAGATCACGCCGTAGAGTCCGATAGCGGCGAGGAGAGCAGCGATTCCCGCGAAGATCCCGATCAACCATGCTGGCCGGCTGGCGCCGGCAAGCGTACGTTCACGCACCTCCCGCATGGTTGCGATCTCGCCGACCGGCAGATGCGGATCGACGGCGCGAAGCGCTTCACGAACTCCGGCAACCACGGAGCCGGAATCGAGGCCGCTGCGGACAATCAGCTTCACCCCGTCGGTGGGAACCTGAGAAAGCGGCACATACACGACGGCCGGGTGAGGTACTCCAGGAGCCGCCACGCGTTCGTTGCGGATCACACCGACGATTTCGACCTGCTCCGTCGTGGCGCGCTTATCGCCGTAGACAGGGCAGTACAATCCGACGGTCAGACCGACGGGGTCGCGGACGCCGGCGACTTCGGCAAGTCGCGCCGCGAGAACCTCATTGATCGCGATCACGCCGGGGGATCCGTGGCGGTCCCGCCCGGCAATGAACCGGCCTTTCAGTAGGGGGATGCCAAACGCGTCCAGGTAGCCAGCATCGACCCGCTTGAAGCGGACTTTGACCGGCGCCTCCTGACCGGCAACCTCGATGGCCTCTCCGTTGCCGATCCAATGCAAAGGCAAGTGGGTGGACAACGACGCCTGCGATACGCCGGGAACCGCGATGACGCGGTCGCGCAGGGACTCGAAGAACAATGCCGCAGCATCGGGTGTCGGGTAGGCCTGCAAGGGCAGGTTGAGTGACATCGTGACCACGTTTTCGATGCGCACGCCCGTTTCGACAGCCCGCAGGTTCAACAAACTTCGGAACAGCAGGGAGGCGCCACAGACCAGCACCAATGACAAGGCGACTTCGGCGACCACAATGGACCGCCGCATGCGATGATGGCCGCCCGACGATCCACGCGAGGCCTGGTGCAGCGACGAACCGATGTTGGCCGCGGAGATCTGCATGGCTGGCAGTCCCCCGATCAGCAGGACCACAAGCGAAACGATCGCGCCCGCAAACGCCAGGGCGCGATAATCCAGGTCGAGGGTCGCCGTATACGGGACCATTTCCGCCAGGAACGGCGTAGCCGTGCTGACCAGGAGAGAGGCCAGCGCCCATCCAGCGGCGCCACCCAGCACTGCCAGTACAAGAGTTTCGGTCAGCAACTGAGCTCCGAGGCGGGATCGAGAGGCGCCCAGCGCCGTCCGGATCGCCATTTCTTTCCGGCGGGCGGCACCCTTGGCAAGGAGCAGGTTGGCGATGTTGGCGCACGCGATCAGCAGCACCAGGACGACGGCGCCAAACATCAGGTACATCGACTGGCGGAGATGGTCGCCAAACAAGAGCTTCTGAACCGATTCCACCTCCACGAGCCAGGTGTGTTTGTGCGAAGGGGTGACATCCCGAAGGGCCTCGGCGATCCGCCGCATTTCATCCCGGGCCTGGAGAGGCGTCAGATCCGGCCGTAATCGGCCATGCACCGTCAGCCAGTGCATTCCCCGTTTGTACTGGCCCTGCTGAATCACCAGCGGCTTCCAGAATCGTGTTTCTTCGCTGCGATCGAATGCTCCCGGCCGAAGGACGCCGATGACTTCATGGGATTGGCCGTCGAGGATCACCCGGCGGTTCACGATCCCGGGATCCGCGCCGAAGACCGTCTCCCACGCCGCATTGCTCAATACGATGACGGAATCGTTGCCGGGTTCTTCATCGCGAGGCAGGAAGGTGCGCCCCATCCGCACGCCGACGTCGAAGACACGGAAATAATCGGATGTCACCGCACGCCCGTCCAAGCGCACCGGATCGCCAGCGCCGGTGAGCGCCATCGAAACGGGTGATTCGGCGCCCATCGCTTCGAAGGCTGTCGACAGGCGCCGCCAGTCGAGGAAGTCTGGCGCGCTGGTGGCATTCGAGACACCGGGACGCGGAGCTTCCCAGATGCGGACGATCCGATCAGGATCTGTGAAAGGAAGCGGTTTCAGAATCACTGCATCGAGGAGGCCGAACATGGCCACGTTCGCGCCGATGCCGAGTGCCAGTACGCCCACCACGATGGCGGTGAAGCCCGGATCGCGTCCCAAACCCGCCACTCCGTAGCGAACGTCCCGCCATACATTCTCCAGCCAGCGGAAACTCCTGCGGTCGCGGTGCTCTTCTTTCATGGACTCGATGCCTCCAAACAGTCTTCGGGCCGCGCGCCGGGCTTGATCCGGGGACATGCCCGAAGCGAGAGCGTCCCTCTCCGCCAATTCCAGGTGGGCCGCAATCTCGCCTTCAAGCTCGGCGTCGAGCTGCCGCTTGCGGACAAGTGCCATCAGCCGGGCGAATATACGGTGGAGAGTCACGGCGTAGCTCCGAGGAACCGGGCAACCAGGGCGGTGGTCTTCTCCCAGTTGGCAATCTCCACCGCAACCTGTTTGCGGCCAGACTCAGTGAGCGAGTAGAACTTGACCTTCCGGTTGGTCTCCGAGACACCCCACGTCGTATCGATCCAGCCCTCCTGCTGAAGGCGAATCAGCGCGGGATAGATGGAGCCCTGGCTGAGTTGGAGGGATTCGCCGGACACCTGTTCGATGCGGCGAGCGAGGGCATATCCATGCAGGCGGCCCATGGTCTCGAGGGTCCTCAGAATCAGGAGGTCCAGGGTGCCGTAGGGGATTTCCGATTTATCTTTCGACATGTCGACTCCAGACAGCTATAGAGTATGCCGATAGCGGCGGCATGTCAAACGATTTCTGTGCAGTGACCCTACCGGGGCGTGGTTTGTGTTGTTGTCTCTGCCGGACCATGGGGCCTGGCGTGCCCGGCCTGCCCGCGGTGCGCCAGAGGTCTGGGCTCGCGGGCTACCTGGCCGCCGGGTCGACCGTGAATCGCTGGTGGATGGGGGAGGAGGCAGGGAGGTGGGTCGACTGATAGACCTTGTTGAGGTCGCGGCCGTGAGAATCCGTCACTGAGATTCGGAATTTCCGATTGACGGGGACATGGAAGCGCGCGGTCGTTTGCTCTTCCCAGATGGATTGCCGGGCAAGCCATGGGCGTCCGCCCGGTTCGATGGGCTCACCTTCGATCAGGATGCTGGCGGTGGTCATGGGGGTGCCATCGGGGAAGCGGACCTCGACGGAGACGGGGCGGAGAGCGACCGGGGGGCCGGCGATGAGGTCGATGCCGGTGGCGTGCATGCCGGCCGCTTTGATTTCGATGGTTTGGGCCTGGGCGCGGGTTGCGCCGTTGGGGTAGTAGGTGGATTCGCGAGGGTCTGAGCCAAAACGCGTCTGGTGCGGGCCATTCGGGTTGAAGACGAGCAGGTACCGGCCGAGGGGCACGTTCTGGAAGTGAAACTGGCCGCTGGAAGGTTCAAAATCCTCACCGCGCCAGCGGTCCTTGTCGCTCTGGGGAGAGGAGACTCGATCGAGATCGATCAAGCCCACCTGACCCTTCTTCAAGGGGCGGCCTTCTGGATCTTTGACGCGGCCAGAGATGGAACTATTGGATAGCAAACCGAAATCGTGAACAGTACACCCTCCCGAGTGAGGAACGCCCACACGCGCCCGGACGGGACGATAGGGCGCGAGGTCAGCATGGACAGAGTAGTTGCCGGGTTCAGGCACGGGAAGTTCATACCTGCCCTGGGCATCGGTGGTGGTGGAAATGCGTTTGCCGCCGGCGATGGTCCAGACTGTCACGCCTTGCAGCGCCCGGCCGTCACCTTCGCTGAGAAGGTAATCCACAAGGTCAGAATCGTCGCGGCTGACCGCGCCAATGAGGCCGCGGATGGAGAGGCCGGGGTTTCTAACGTAGCGGCGGAGGTACGGGATGTTGTCTTGCTCGTACTCGACTTCGCGTCCGGAGAAGCAGCCGCCGTCCGCGAGTTGTCCGTTCTTGGTGTAAGGAGTGACAAGGTAGGTCCGGCCGGGGAAGTAGGGATTTGGGCCGCACATACCGTAGACGGAATCCGTTGCCATGTCCACAAACCTCGTACCCGGCGCGAGTCCCCGCAAGGCTTCGATGACTTCGAACCGGACCGTTGTGGCGGGCGTGTACCAGGGGTTGATGCGCAGGGAGTCGACGCCGCCGGCGATAACCCGCCCGATGAAGATGACCGGTAGAGCGGACCGATAGCATTCGGTCAAACGTATGCACGAGCAGGCGGCCGCAAGCTGCGCCGAGAGCAGAAGCAGCACGAGGGCATTCAGCATGATCCGAGTTTATCCGGGCGGCGGGTGCGGGGGCGAGGTGCCGGGATGGGGCTTGGGCGGTTATCCTGAAGCTATACCGGCTGGGTGAGAAATTCCAAGGAGACTGTGGATGAAACTGGGACGAGGATTGGTGTTGCTGTCGCTCGTGTGCGGCGCGATTTGGGGGCAGGAGAATGTGGGAGGGCTGAAGGCGGAGTCGAATCTGCCGTTCGAGATGAAGACCGTCTCGACGTTCGGTCTGCCGTGGCGGATTGCGTTCCTTCCGGATGGGCGGATGCTGGTGACGGAGAAGATTGGCCCGATCTGGCTGGTTTCGGCCGAAGGGGAGAAGATTGCACCGCTGGGCGGGACGCCGCCGGTCTACTGGCAGGGGCAGAACGGGATGCTGGGCGTGTTTGTATCGCCGCGGTACGAGACCGACCGGAGCGTTTACATCACGTACATTGAGCCGGGCGACTACGGCGGAGGACAGGCGCTGGCGCGGGCACGGCTCAACCTCGGCCGGATTCCGCGGCTCGAAAATTTCGAAGTGCTGTGGCGGCAGATGCCGCGCGGCAAGGGCGGTCAGGCTGGCGGGCAGATCGCGTTCTCTCCGGATGGACAGTACCTGTATATGTCGGTGGGCGACCGGCAGCGGATGACTCCGGCACAGGATCCGGATCAGCCCGTGGGCAAGATCCTTCGGCTGACGCTGGATGGCAAGCCCGCGCCGGGCAATCCGAATGAGGGCAAGACGGGGGCGTCGACGATCTCGTTGATCGATCCGCCGCGCGACACGGAAGTGGCGAAGACGGCGCCGGTGGTCAGTAAGTACACCTTCCCGGGTCCGAATCTGACGCCCGCGGAGACCTGGGCGAGCGGCGTGCGCGCGCCCTATGGGCTGGCTTTCTCGCCCACGGGGGAGTTGTGGGAGGTGGAGCATGGTCCGCGCGGGGGGGACGAGTTGAACCTGATCGAGAAGGGGAAGAACTACGGCTGGCCGGTGGTGTCGTACGGGGTGAACTACAACGAGGCGCCGATTCCGGTTCACGAGACGCGTTCTGAGTTCGCGAAGCCGGTGTTGTACTGGACGCCCGTGATTGCGCCCGGCAATCTGATGTTTTACCGCGGAAAGAAGGCGTTTCCGCAATGGGATGGCAATGGTTTCATCAGCGGGCTGGGGAGCAAGTCGCTGAGCCGGATCATCTTTGACGGCAAGGGCGGAGCGAAGGCGGCGGAGAAGTGGGATCTGGGCAAGCGGATCCGCGACGTGGCGCAGGCGCCGGACGGGACGCTCTGGCTGCTGGAAGACGCGAACCCAGGCGCGCTGATTCACGTGACGCCGAAGTGAAGACGGGGCTTCTCGGGGTTGCCGCGCTGCTGCTGGCCGTGGGGGTGAACGGCCAGCAGCAACCGGTGGCCTACAGTCACAAAACGCACGTGGCGCAGGGGTTGCAGTGTGGCTCGTGCCACAAGAACCCGGAGCCGGGCGAACTGATGGGGTTTCCGGCGGAGAGCCTGTGCATGGGCTGTCACCGGGCCGTGAAGACGGATAGCGCGGAGATCCAGAAACTGGCGGCGGCGGCGAAAGAGAAGAAGCCGGTGCCGTGGGTGCGGGTCTACCACCTTCCTGGGTATGTTTACTTCAGCCACCGGGTCCACGGGGAGGGGGGCGTGACGTGCGAGAGGTGCCATGGGGCGGTTCGGGAGCGGGACGTGCTGACGCGCGAGGTGGAACATAACATGAAGTCATGCATGGCATGTCACGCGGAGATGAAAGCTCCGAATGAGTGCGGGAGTTGTCACGAAGAACGGTAGGAAGTGAGCGGGGCAGGCCGTCCGAAGGGCTCCATGGAATGTGATGAAATTGGGGGACCGGCGAGGTCCGGTGTGGAGGCTCCATGGAAATCGACGGGACAGCGGGGCGGTGGACGCGGCGGAGTTTCGTGGGAATGGCGGGGGCGGCGGCCGCAGGAGCACAGGCGGATTTATGGCCCATCGGGATTCTGGTGGCGACAACGTACCGGACGGGGTCGCTCGAAGAACGGTTGGATGCCGTGAAGGCGGATGGGCTGGCGCATGTGCAGTTGGGGCTGGCGTGCGTGGGGCTGCCTGATGTCGTGGAGGCGCTGCCGGCGGGATTGCCGGAGCGGTTCGGGCGGGCGGCGGCGGAGCGGGGGTTGACGGTCGTGAGTGTGCAGGGGACGTTCAACATGGCCCATCCGGATGCGGAGCACCGTCGGGCGGGCTTGCGGGGCTTGCGCCTGCTGGCGGAATCGTGCGCGGCGATGGGGACGTCCGTCATTCACATCTGTACGGGAACGCGGAACACGGAGAGCATGTGGCGGCGGCATCCGGAAAACGGGACACCGGAAGCATGGCGGGATATGGCGGTTTGCGTCCGCGAGGCGGCCGCGATTGCCCGGGATGCGCGCGTGGTGTTGTCGTTCGAGCCCGAGGTGAACAACATCGTGGATTCAGCGCGGAAAGCGCGGCGGTTGTTGGATGAGACCGGGTCATCGCATCTGAAGGTCACCATGGACCCGGCGAATCTCTTTCACGCGGGGCAGTTGCCGCGGATGAAGGAGGTGCTGGAGGAGGCGTTCGCGCTGGTGGGTCGGGATCTGGCACAGGCGCATGCGAAGGACCTGGACCGGGACGGCGATGCCGGGCACAAAGCGGCGGGCGAAGGTCTGCTGGACTATGACCTATATTTGCGGCTGTTGCGGAAGTATGAGTTCAAAGGGCCGCTGTTGCTGCACGGGTTGAGCCGGGCACAGGTGGCGGGGTGTGTGGGGTTCTTGCGTCGGAAGATGGCGGGGGTAGCGGGAGGACGCGATTAATTCCGGTTGAAGTCGATCCGCCGGATCTCGGACCAGGGGAAGTACTCGGGAGTCGTACGGGCGTCCACGAAGATGAGCAGACCAGCGTTGTTGGGGCTCAGGTCGCCTTCGGGCTCGAGATGGAGTTGTTCGCCTGAGTGGAGCGTGATGAGCGGAGTGGGCGAGTCGAGCGCGATGGAAGCGATGAGGCTGAAGGGGAGGGTATAGTCGACGCCGTGGGCGGGGGCGTCGAGGGTTTCCGTGGATTCCGATTCATCCAGGTCGAAGACGAGGCGGCCGGCGAGGCGCTGACCGGAGCGGGAGACCACGGTGCCGGTGAGAGGATGACCGGGGGCGAATTCGTCGTAGGCGGGGCCGGGCGGCGCCGGGGTGAACCCGGCGTGGCGGAAGGCGCGCCAGGAGACGAGCACCCGGCCGTAGCGCGGGTCGTCGACGTAAAGGCCCAGGTTGTCTTTGCCGAGTTGTCGCGGGTTGTTGAGGCGGAGTTGACGGCCGTCGCGCAGTGTGACGAGCGAAGTTTCGGGGGACTCAGGAGCAATGGAGTTGACGTCGCCGAAGCGGAGGCGGACTGAGCCTTCGCCGGATTGGCCGGTGAGTTCGCCGGCCTCGAAGGATTCCTGGCGATCCCACTGGATGAATCCAGTGAACACGCCGTGGGCGGTCTGGACGGCGCCGTGGAGGCGGGCGGGAGCGGGGCCGGCTTCGGAAGCAGGGACGAAGTCGATCGAACTGATACGGAGGCTGTCGAGAGACTTGACGCCGAGGAGCGTGTCCCAGATGCGGACGCCGTCGTCGAAGTCGCTGGCGGAGAAGCGGTCGAGATCGAAGACGGTTCTGCTCTTCAGGGTGACGCGGACATCGCGGCCACGGGCTTCAATGCGGGCGAGGTCGCCGAAGCGCGCCATGAAGGGGCGTTTCATGTCGACGGGGTCGCTGAGAGAGAAGAGCTCGAAGCCGAAGATCTCGAAAGGGCGGCGGGCGCCGGGGAGGCGGTCTGGGGGCACGAGGGCGGCCCAGGGATTGGCCTTCTTGACGCCGTTGAAGTAGTCGCCCCAGAACGCTTCCTGATTGCCGCCAAAGCGAAGGCGGCCTTCCAAGGTGACGCCGTCGCGCGTGGTGATGCGGCCATAAAGAAGGCTGGCGTGGGGTGCGGGTTCGGATTGCGCCGTAGGGGCAGGGTTGGGGGGCGCCGTGCGCTGAAGTGCTCGGTAGCCGAGACCGGCGGCGAGCAGGACAACGACGGATGCTGCGGTGACGATGGTGGATCGCTTGGACATGCGGAGGGCCAGGCCGGCAGCGTTCAGATTCGTCCATCACGGTAACACGGAGGACCGGGCCGGAGGGCGGATCAGGAGTGGAGGATCTCCGCCGCGGTTGGGGCGAAGTAGGTGATGATCATATCCGCGCCGGCGCGCTTGATGCAGAGGAGCATCTCAAGCATGAGGCGATTCAGGGCGCCGGGGTCGCCGCCCGCGGCATGGTGGAGCATGTTGTATTCACCCGAAACCTGGTAGGCGGCGATGGGGAGACGGCACTCGGTTCTGGCGGCGGCAAGTACATCGAGGTATGCCATCGCGGGTTTGACGATGATGATGTCGGCGCCCTCTTCGAGGTCGAGGCGGATCTCTTCGAGGGCCTGGCGGCGGTTGGCGGGGTCAAGCTGGTGGGTGGAATGGCGGCTTTCGGCGGGGGCGGAGCGGGTTGCGGCTTTGAATGGCCCATAGAGCGCGGATGCGTATTTGGCCGAGTAAGGCATGGTGAGAACGTCCTGAAAACCCTCGCCATCGAGAGCTTCGCGGAGGGAGCGGACGACGCCATCCATCATGCCGGAGGGGGCGATGACGCCGGCTCCGGCGGCGGCGAGCGAGAGCGCGGCCTGCTGGAGGCGGGCGAGAGTGCGGTCGTTGTCGATGACGCCATTGTGGAGAACTCCGCAGTGGCCGTCGGCGGAGTACTCACAGAGGCAAAGATCGGCGATGACGGTGAGCCCGGGGGCGGCGCTCCTGATGCGGGCTATAGCCTGCTGCATGGGACCGTCGGGGGCGGAGGCCATCGCCGCGGCCGCGTCTTTCTCGTAGTCTTCGAGCACGGCGAAGAGCAGGACGGCCGGAATGCCGGCGTCGTGGAGCCGGCGGGCTTCGCTCTCAAGGGGCGCACCGGACAGCAGCGAAACGTCTGGGATGGCGCCAAGAGGTTCGTGCACGTTCGGCCGGCTGGTGACGAACAGCGGGTAGATGAAGTCACTGGTGGACAGCGAGGATTCGCGGACGAGGGCGCGAATCGCCTCGCTCTGACGAAGTCGCCGCAAGCGGCGTTGGGGAAAGCTCATGAGGGGGTCCACTCCTTGGGGTTCTTGCCCAGGCCCTCGCTGCAGACCTCCCCCGCGAATTCGATCTCCCTGGGGATCTTGTATTCCGCAAGGTAGGACCGGCAATGTTCGATCACATCGCGGCGGGAGAGCGTGGCGCCGGGGCAGGTTTGAATGCGGGCCTTGACCATCGCAAGGCCTGCACCATTGCGGGATTCGAGGACGTGGCAATAGGCGACGCCTCCGAGTTCATGCAAGACATTCTCGACTTCGACGGGATCGACCTTGACGCCGCCCAGGTTGATCCAGCGTTTCAGGCGGCCTTCGAGAAAGAGGTGGCCTTCGGGGGAAAATCGGCCCGAGTCACCCATGCGGAAGTGACCGTCCACGAAGCTGGCGGCGTTCAGTTCGGGTTCGTCGAGATACCCGTGCATCATCGCGGGACCGCGAACAGCGACTTCTCCGGTTTCGCCCGGCGGCAGAGAGCGACCGGCAGTGTCGAGGATGCGGACGGAGACCGTCGGAAGCGGGCGCCCGACGCAACCGGGCACGGCGGGATCGGTGTCGCGCTGGATGCTGATCACGCCGGTTTCGGAGGAGCCGTACAACTGGCGGACGGGTTGACCAAAGTGATCGCGCCAGAGCCGCGCAAGGGGGGTGGGGAGGGGGGCGCCAGTACACAGGAAGTCCTTTACGCTGGCGAAGTGCGCAGGATCCGGCAGTTGGCCGGCAAACACGCTGTACAGAACGGGGGCCAGGTTGAGCAACCGAACGCGCTCGGCATGGATGAGCGCGGCCAGCGGGCGGGGCAGGGCATTGCGCGCGATGATCAGGACGCCGCCTCGCAGGAGAGGCATCAGGAGCCCGTTGCTGAAACCGTTCGCATGATGGAAGGGAACCACGGCAAGCACGCGGTGGCCCGGCCCGATCGTGAGTTCGTCGCCGACCGCGGTGGCGCCAGCGAGCAGATTGGCGTTCGTGCGGGGGACGATCTTGGGGCGGCCGGTTGAACCGGAAGTGGTGAGGAGAAGCGCGGTGGCGTGCGGCGCCGGCGGGTCTGAGTCTGGTTCGGCGCCTCCGGAGAGCGCTTCCAGGATGCTGATATCGTCAAGACCAGCAAGCCGGCCGGACTCGATGGACTCAGCCCAATCTGCGCGGACTTCCCCGGCGACAAGAGCGGCGCGCACGTCCAGACGCTTGACGAGCCAGCGGATCTCGCGGGCTCGCCATTGGGGATTGACCGGCAGGAAGACCGCGCCGAGAAGGTTGACGGCGGCGAAGCAGACCGGGTATTGCCAGCAGTTGGGCAGCGCGGCGGCCACGATGTGACCCGCGCGGATGCCGAAGTTGTCCCGAAAGTGGGCGGCGAGAGACGCGGCACGCCTGGCGAGGTCCTCGCGGGAGAGACGCACGTCTCCGTCGACAACCGCTTCGGCGGAGGGCGCCGCCGGGGTGGGAACGGGCCAGTCCAGGCGGATCATCCCGTCAACCCGCTGTCCCCCCGGACGCCAGGCGTCCGCTGATGTAGGCTGTGAGCGCCTCGATATCGCTCAGCCTGTCGAGGTCGAGCCAGTCTTCATCGAGGCGGATGGAGAAGCGCTGCTCGAGGGCAACGACGAACTGGAGCGCGGCGACGGAGTCCATGGCGACGGCTTCGCTGAGTTGATGAATGCCGGCAAGTTCGTCCTCGGGAAGCTGGAGTTCGAGAGTCTCGGCAAAGACCTGCCGAATGAGGGACGAAACGCCGGCCGCGTCGAGTGGAGTGCCTCCTACAGGCGAACCCATAGTTCCCATTCCTCCGGTCGGGTCAGAATCATCTCTTCGAGCCGGCGCTTCAGGAGCGGCAGGTTGTTATCAACGAACTCCTGGCGACCGGCACTGGGCGTGAAACCGATAGGGGCGCCGAAGCGGATGCGGACGTGGCGCTGGTTTCCGTGACATTCCATAGGGAGGACCGTGCAACCGGACAGCCGGATAATCTCAAGCAGGCCGGTGCCGAAGCGGCGCTTTCTGCCGAGAAACGGCAATTCCTGGCGGTGAGAGGCAAAGGCTGCGTCGATGTGGACATTGACAATTCCGCCTGAACGCAGACGCTGGAAGATCTTGAGGGTGCACTGAGGATCCTGCGTATGGACTTCGTCCCGGATCACCCCATGCAGAAACTGGATATACCGGGGCTGAAGCAGCGACCGGCCCAGGCGGCCCATCCACCGATCGGGAGGACGGGCGTTTCGAACCGACATCACGGGATAGCCCTCGCGCCGCAACTGGAGCTTGGCAAGCCGGTTGGCATAGAAGTGGCCGCTGACGAGTAAGACGCCGCGGCCGGCGGCCAGCGCCTCATCCAGATGCTCACGCCCCTCGATCTCCGGCGCGGGGAGCCGGTCGGCGGCCGTGGGGCGCGACAAGTGCAGATCGTCCAGGGCACGAAGCACGGCGCGGTCGACGAACTGATTGGCGGCTTGATCGAGCGCTTCCGGGGGCGTCCCGGCGGGGAGCGCTTCGCGCATCCAGGCCCGTGCGCGTTGCCGCTGGGTGCGCACCGTGAGCCGGAATGGGGGCGCGAGTAAACGGCCCAGCGTGTACAGACCGCTCGGAGGAATCGCCAGGGCGAGCAGTCTCAGTGGGAACAGGTAGAGCATCCAGAGCAGGTCCTTGGTGGTGAAGAGACTCTGGTTGTCTGGAGCTCGAACGTGCATGGCCGCGTCCCTCCTCGCTGTCCCGGCAGGTTCCAATTTCCCAAGTCTACAAAATCCGCAGCGCTGGCGGGAAATGGCGGACCGCCGCGGACCGATCAGGCTCTCTTTCCGAATACCTCGTCGACTGTCTCGAAGAACACGTCAAGGTCTTCGGGGCGAGTGTGGATGTGGCATGCCAGGCGCAGCCGCGGACTCTGATAGACCCAGATGCGGCGCTCATTGAGTTTGCGAAACAGTGGTGCGGGGTCCTTGCCGCGAAACCCGATGGTGACCAAGGACCCGTAGAGCGAAGGATCGGAAGCGGCGAACAGTTCGAGCCAGGGGCGCTCGGCGGCCAATTGGTATGTCCGGCGGGCAAGCTGGTGAATTCGGTCATAGACGGCTTCGGCGCCGAGGGCCTGGAGAAAACGCAAGGCTGCCATCAGGCCGGCGAAGATTGCGCGGTTGTTCGTCCCAACCTGCATGAACCGCGCGGCTCCCAACTTGCGGTTGTCCCAGTTGCCGCTGACAATAGTGGGCCAGAGGCGGTCGAGGTTCTCTTCGCGGATATACAGGAGGCCGCAACCCGCGGGCGCGAACATCCATTTGTGCGGACTGCCCGCGTAGTAGTCGCAGTTGAGAGTGGAAAGATCGACGGGGATCTGGCCGTTCATATGCGCGCCATCGACGACCGTGAGAACGCCCTTGGCACGGGCCGCCGTGCAGATTTCGCGCACGGGCATGATCGTGCCGGGGTTGGTCAGAATCCCGGAAAAACTGAGGACGCGTGTCCGCGGTCCGATGGCGGATAGCACGCGGTCCGCCAGTTGCGCGGCGCTTTCCGGCGGCAGCGGGATGGCGACCTCGCGCACCTGGATGCCGTCACGCCGGGCGCGCAGGAGCCAGGGTTCGCGGCCACTCGGGTGCTCCTCGTTGGTGATCAGGACTTCGTCGCCCGCCTTCAGGTCGATGCCCGCGGCGATCACGCTCATCGACTCCGTGGCGCAGTGGGTGAACGCGAGTTCATCCTTCTTGCAGCCCAGGAAACCAGCCATCTCTTCGCGCTCTTCATCGAGCGTTTCGTAACCCCAGCGCGGATAGCCGTTCACCTGCAGTGCGGCGGCTTTGCGGAGGTAATCTTCGACCGCACTCAGCACCGGACGGGCGACCAGGCCCAGGCTGCCGTTATTCAGGAACGAACGCCATCCCGGCAGATAGAACATATCCTCTCGAATACGTTTCCAGTACCTGTCGGGGTCGGACGAGCGCAATTCCGGTGCGGGCAGCGTGGCCGCGACGGCGGAGGGCAGCGTGGCGGCGGCCCCGAGGAGCGAGGACGCCAGCAGGCGGCGGCGGTTCAAGGGAGCCATTTGATTGGTCAGTCTAGCAGTTCGACATGCGGGGTGCGGGAGTCCTGATCCGGATTGTCTTCCCGGAATCGTGCCCGATTTTTCAGGAGCGTGTCAGCAAAACCGCGACTCAGGGTACAGCTAGCATAGAGGCAGTCTGCTTCTGGCGATGGAATTTGATGAGGCATCCCGGCTGATCGAAGGTCTACTGGAAGACTGGGGACCCTCTCTTGCCCGTCAGGCTTACCGTCTCACCGGGTGCCGCGAGGCCTCCGACGACCTTGTGCAGGAGGCGTTTCTGGCCCTCTACCAGGAGTTACGAAAGGGCGAACAGATCGAGAATCCGCGCGCCTGGACCTTGACCGTCGTTCGCCATCACGCCGCGAAGCGCCTGCGCCGGATCGCAGCGCGCGGCGAGCAACTCGAGGCGGGCAGCGTGCTCGATCAGGTTCCGGCTCGCGAAATCGAACCCGAGCGCGCCTTCGATGAACTCGCGGACATGCTCCGTGTTCTGAGCGGCCGCGAGCAGGAAGTCCTGCTGTTGCGGCTGGACTCGATGAAATACCGCGAGATCGCGGAGTGTCTGGGGATCGACGATAGTTCGGTGGCCACCCATCTCGCGCGGGCGATCCGAAAATTGCAGGCCGAAGTGAAAGCGCGGATGGCCGGCCAGTCCATGGGTAAAGTGAATGAAGTTCCGAAAACACTGCAGTGACGAGCAACTGCTGGCCGCGCTTGATGGCGAGTTGCCAGAGGCGCAGCGGTCCGAAGTCGTGCGCCATCTCGAGGTCTGTTGGGCCTGCCGCGCGCGGCAGGCGGAGATCGAGTCACAGGTTCATCTGTTGACCCGCGCCGCTGCCCAGTCGCTGTACCCGGGGGGCGGTTGGAGCACGCTGGCCAAGCGGCGATTCACCCTGGCGGTGCAGGCTCTGGAGCCTGTGGCCCCGGCGCGGCCGCCGTCACCGTCCGTCCGCTGGCGCTGGCGCTGGGCTGCCGCGGCGGGTGTCATGATCGTGATCGCGCTGGGGACTTATTCCGCTGGCTGGCTGCGCTCAATCCGGGATCCGGCGACCGTCTCCGCAGGCCTTCAGCAGTTGATCGATGCCGACCGCAGCGTGGTTGCCGCGCCCGTCCATCAGGTGGTGCGCGTGCGAATCGAACAAACCCGTCCGCGCATCGAATCGCGCGCCCGGCGGCTGGAAGTGTGGTCGGATCCCAAAGGTGGCCGCCACGCCCTCCACTGGCGGGATCAGCACGTCCTGAGGCAGGCCGCCTGGAGGTCGGAGGACGGCGGCGTCGGCGTCAGTCGCGCCTTTGCGAGCGCTCCTCCCGATTCACCCGACCTGGTCGCCTCCATCGGGGGACACTGGAATGCGCAGCAGATCGAAGAAGCCTTCCTGCGGTGGCTGGCCGCGAGAGTGTGGGAACCGGTCGTGCTCGGCGGCGATTTCTCCGTCTTCGCATCCGACTCCGGCACCCGGTTGGTCGCTCAACAGGTCGTGCCGGGTACCGTCCGGCTCACCGCCCGGCGCCAGCGCGCTCAGGTGATCACCGAATGGATCGTCGAAATGGACGAACGCACCCACCGGCCGCGCCTTCAACGCATTCGCTGGGAACGGCCAGACGCTGCCATGGAAATCCTCTTCGTTGTTGAAAGTGAAGCCCGCCTCGACGCAGCCACGCTCCGTCCAACCCTCTTCCACTCGCCCTTCCCGTCGAAGCCGCCCGCTCCGCCGGTGCTCGCCGGAATCCGGCCCGCCCTGCCCACCGGGCCTGCCCTCCCCGCCCGCTCGCTCGAACTGACCACCGCCGGTATTCAGGCCGAGTACGCACTCCGGCGGTTGCCCCGCGATTGGGTCGAGGCGATCGAAATCGAGTTCGAAGACAGCCGCATCGTTGTCCGCGGTGTAACACAGACCGCCGAAATGCGTGAGGGCATCGAAGCCGTCCTCGGCAGGCTCGAATGGGTCGCGCTCGCCGTTCAGTCGGTTGAAGAAACGCCCGCCGGCCCCGACTCAGCCACCGCGAGTATCGCGTGGATCGAACCTCCCGAGGAACCAGGGTTCCCCCTCGAAAAGGAATTGGCCAAGAGACTGGCCGTCCCTGGCGACAAATCGGAGACTGCCCGCCGTGTCGCCGCTTTCTCCGCACAGGCGGCCCGGCTCGCCTCCGCGATCCTCGGCGAGTCCTGGGCCCTGCACCGTCTGGCCGAACGCTATCCCGACGGCCGCCTTGCTCTCGTCCGGCCCGAAACGCGATGGCTGCTCGATGAACTCAGAGAGAGCCACCTCCGCAGCCTCAGCCAGGCACGCGCTGAACTGCAATCGCTCGTCGCGCCCGTCCTTGAACCCCTTGCCCCGGCTCGCTCCCGGCCCGGAACCATCGCGCGGCCCGGTGAGGAGCCGATTCCGGAATCGGGTCTGCTGAAGATTGCTTCCGAGATGGATGCCCTGATCCGCGGTCTCCTCGCCGGCGCGCCCCTCGGCGACGTCACCCCGCGTGACGGCGTCGCTCGTCTCTTTCAGGCTTTGGAACGTTTGGAGCCGGAAACGGCTCGGGTCCGGACGGCCTGGCAGGCCGGCCCGGACCTTAGGAATTGATCGCAGTGAGGTCCACGGGAGGAAGTATGAGGTTAGTCATTTTCACCGTTTTTTCGGCCGGACTCTTCGCCACGTCCGCCATGGCGCAGACGGCTCAGATCACCGGCAGAATCACCGATAGCAGCAACGCCGTCATGCCCGGCGTCGTCGTCGAAGTCACCAACCAGCGGACCGGCATCGTCCGCAAAGGCGAGTCCAACGCGGAAGGCTACTACTCCGTCCCGCTCCTCCAGCCAGGCGCTTACCGGATGCTCGTCACCGCCGACGGCTTCCGCCCCGCGAGCCGTGACTCCATTACTCTCACCGTCGATCAGATCGCCCGCATCGACTTCATCATGGAACTTGGCAGTGTCGCCGAATCCGTCACCATCAGCGCCGAAGTGCCGCTGCTCGAAACTCAAACCGGCGCCCTCCGCGGCCTCGTGGATGAACAGCGCGTCGTCAATCTCCCCCTCAATGGCCGCGACATGACCCAACTGCTCTCCATCCAGGCCGGGGTCATTCCGCGCAGCACCAACGTCGGTGAAGGCAATGCCTTCGCCGTCAACGGCACCCGCGGCAACGGTGTCGCCTACAGCCTCGACGGCGGCCACAACACCAACTCCTACAGAAACTTCAGCGGGCTTTTCCCCAACCCTGATACCGTCCAGGAGTTCTCCATGCAGAAGAACAACTTCAGCGCGGAGTACTCCAACGCTGCCGGCGCCGTCGTCAACGTCATCACCAAGTCCGGTACCAACGAGTTCCATGGCTCGCTGTTCCACTTCGTCCGCAACGCCCAGTTCAATGCCCGCAACTTCTTTGCCGCGCGGCGCGACACCCTCAAGCGCAACCAGTTCGGCGGCACCCTCGGTGGCCCCGTCATTCGCAACAAAGCCTTCTTCTTCTTCGGCTACCAGGGCACCACCCTTCGTAGCGATCCGCCTGTCACCCGCCAGTTTCTCCCCACCGCCGCCATGCGGACAGGCAACTTCTCCAGCGTCACCGGCACAATCCGCAACCCCCTCACGAACCAACCCCTGCCGGGTAATCAGATCCCTTCCAGTCTCCTCAGCCCAGTCACCCAGAAGTTCCTCGACTACCTCCCGACTCCGCAATCCCCCACCGGGGAACGCTTCGTCGGCGCTCCCAGCCGCCCCGACGAGCACGAGTACACCATGAAAGGCGACTACGATCTCGGCACCCACCGCCTCTCCAGCCGCCTCTTCTGGCGCAACTACCAGCGCCCCTTCACCGGCCGGCCCGATGACCTAGCCTCCATGTTCGCCGCCGATGTCGGCAAGAGCCGGCAGCCCTATCGCCAGTGGACCATCAGCGACAACTGGACCATCAGTCCCACCGTCCTCAATTCCTTCACCATGGCCCTGCGCACTCAGCGCATCCTCAACGACTGGTCCGTCGTCGACCTCCCCATCAACTTCGCCAGCGCCGGCGTCGAGGGTATCGCCGTCAAGGACCCCGCCAGCGTCGTCATCACCGTCCAGGGCAACTTCACCGCCCGCCCCGGCTGGAACTACGATCGCGACGACCGCGACTGGCAGTTCAATAACATCACCACCATGTTCCGCGGACGCCACGAAATCAAGTTCGGCGGCGAATACCTCCGCGTTCGCAATATCATCCGCAACGACTTCCGCACCATGGGCAACTTCACCTTCAACGGTTCCCTCAGCGGCAACGCCATGGCCGACTTCATGATGGGCTCCGTCTACCAGTTCTGGCAGGGCGGCGGGGAATACAAGGAACTCAACGGCAATCGATTCGGCCTCTTTGTCCAGGACAACTGGCGCGCCCTCCCCACCCTCACCATCACCGCCGGGCTGCGCTGGGATCCTGTCTTCCCCTACTACGATAAGCTCGGCCGCGTCCAGTGCTTCTCGCCCGGTACGCAATCCACGCGCTTCCCCAATGCCCCCGACGGCTACCTCAATGCTGGCGACCCAGGCTGCCCCGATGGCGGTTTCCCCAGCTACAACGGCGCGGTCGCCCCCCGTGTCTCCTTCGCCTGGAACCCCGGCAACGGCAAGACCGTCATCCGCGGCGGTGGTGGTATGTTCTGGAATCCCCAGTTCACCATCCTCTACAACGGCTTCGTCAACGCCGCACCATTCAGCCCGCAGATCACTACGTTCGGCGTCCCCTTCAACCAGCCCTTCGGATCCATCCAAAACCCGTTTCCCGGCGCTTTCGCTCCTTTCGACGCCCCAAGGGACTCCACCTTCGTTCTCCCCATGGGCCAGATCGGCACCTTCAACCAGAACTTCCGGCCCAGCTTCATGCAGGCCTTTAACTTCACCGTTGAACGCGAGGTAGTCCGCAATACCATCGCTCGCGCCAGCTACGTCGGCAACCTCGGCCGCTTCCTCAGCTACAACAGCGACATCAACTACGCCCGCTTCGCCACCGGCGCAACCACCGGCAATATCCAGCAGCGGCGCCCCTATGGCAACTTCGGCGCCATCCTGATGGCCGAAGCCGGCAGCAACTCCAGCTACCACGCCATGCAACTGTCCATGGAACGCCGCGTCTCCAATGGGTTCAGCCTCGAAGCCAACTACACCTGGTCCGCCACCATCGATGAACTCTCCGAGGACACCACCCCGGGGCAGTCCGGCTCCATCCCCAACCCTGTCTCCCGGCTCGCCAACCGCGGCCGCTCCGACTTCGACAACCCCCACCGCTTCGTCGCCAGCTATGTCTGGGTCCTCCCTACCCTGCAGGATGCCCAACCGTTCCTCCGCGCCGTCCTCGGCGGCTGGGAATCCTCCGGTATCGTCACGATCCGCAATGGCTTCCCCTTCACCGTCACCTCTGGCTCCGACCGCTCTCTCACCGGCATCGGCAATACCTTCGCCGACATCGTCGGTGACCCCAATCTCCCCGGCGGCCGGGAAAAGAAAGACTGGCTCGCCCGGTACTATGATCCCGCCGCTTTCCGCGTGGCCGCCCTCGGCACCTTCGGCAACGTCCCCCGCGCCTTGATGCGTGGTCCCGGCGCCGCCAACTTCGACCTCAGCCTCGTCCGCTCCTTCGCCCTGCGTGAGAAGATGCGCATCCAGTTCCGCAGTGAGTTCTTTAACGCTTTCAACCGTGCGAACTTCGGCAGCCCCTTCTCCCAGGCCAATAACGCCACTCGCATGGGCCGGATCGAAAGCGCGGCCGAACCCCGAATCATCCAGTTCGCGCTCAAGTTCCAGTTCTAGACGCGCGCGGAATACACAACCATGCAGATCCATCGCACCGTCCTGCTGCTCCTGGCTGCCGGCGTGCTGTGGGCCCAGACGAACGATGGGGTGGGCGGCGACTACGTCCGCCCCTTCGAGCGTCTGCTCACCGAACGCTTCGAGGCCAATCGCAAACTGCGTGACGCCGCCCTCGCCCAACTCAACACCGAACCCGCGCTCCGCGCCCGGCAGAAACTCATCCGCGACTCCTTCATCGCCGCCCTCGGCGGCCTGCCCGCATCCAAATCCCCTCTCAACGCCCGCGTCACCGGCGCACTCGAACGCGACGGTTACACAATCGAAAATGTCGTCTTCGACTCCCTCCCGGGCTTCCGCGTCACCGCTAACCTCTACCTGCCCCGCAAGGGACCCGGGCCCTTCCCGGCCCTCCTCGGCACCGCCGGCCACTCCGCCGTTGGCAAGGCCGCCGACACCTACCAAAGCGTCTGGATCACCCTCGCCCGCCGCGGCTACGTCGTCCTCGCCTACGATCCACCCGGTCAGGGCGAGCGCTTTGAATACCTCGACCCCACCACCGGCAAGTCCACCGTCGGCGCCGGCGTCCCCGAACACAACATGACTGGCATGCAGGTCATGCTCACCGGCCAGAACATCGCCCGCTACTTCGTCTGGGATGGCATCCGCGCCTTCGACTATCTCCTCACCCGCAAGGAAGTCGATCCGCGCCGGATCGCCGTTGCCGGCAACTCCGGCGGCGGCACCCAGTCCGCCTACCAGGGCATCGCCGACCCGCGCCTCGCCGCCGTCATCTCCTCCTGCTATCCCACCGATTGGCGGCATCTCTGGTCCCCCACCGGGCCCCAGGACGCCGAGCAGGTCCTCGCCGGCTGGCTCCGCGACGGATTCGACTTCAGCGACTTCATGCTCGCTGTCGCCCCCCGTCCCTTCTTGATCTCTTCCGCCGAGAAGGACTATTTCCCCATCGGCGGCGCCCGCCAGACCTTCCAGGAAAGCCGCGCCTTCTACCGTGTCTTCGGCCGCGAGGACCGCCTCCGCCACGCCACCGCCCCCGAACAGCATGGTTGGACCAAACCTCTGCGCGAGGCCGCCTACCAGTGGCTCTCCAACTGGCTCGATGTCCCCGGCGCCGGTGGACCCGAAGACCCCCTCCAGCTTGAAGACCCCGCCATCCTCAGGGTCACTACCACCGGACAGTTGCAATCCAGCCTCGGCAGCCGGACCATCCGCGAAATGAATCGCGAGCGCGCCGCCGCCCTCCGCAAACAGCGCGGCCCCGCCACGCCTGCCAAAGTCCGCGCCGCCCTACAGATGGCCGCGCTCTCCGCTATCCCGAAGGCCGAAAACAAAGGCTCCTTCGCCGCCGGTCCCATCCGTGGGGAAAAACTCGAACTCGAAGTCGAGCCCGGCCTCCGGATCCCCGCCTTGCTTTACCTGCCCCCCGGCGCCGCCCTCAAGCCGGGCATCCTCTTCGCCAGTTCCGCCGGCAAGGCCAGCAGCGAACTCGGTGAAAGCGCCCTCAGCCTCGCCCGGAAAGGCCACGTCGTCCTAGCCGTCGACCCCCGCGCCATGGGAGAAGCCGCGCCCCCGCCTCGCACGGGCGGCTACTCTGCTCTCTATCAACTCAGCGCCCGCGGCTGGCTGATGGGCGAAAGCCTCGCGGGCATGCAGGTGAACGACCTCCTCGCCGCCGCGCGCTACCTCCGCTCCCGCCCCGAAGTCGCCCCCGCCGGACTCGTTCTGCGCGGGCAGGGCGCCGCGGGTCCGCTCGCCCTCTTCGCCGCCGCTCTCGACCCCGGCATCGCCGGCGTCGTCACCGAACGCTCCATCGCGTCATTTGAAGCCCTCGTCAACGCCGAGATCTATCGCGACATGGAAAACCTGATCGTCCCCGGCCTGCTGGAACACATCGATCTCCCCGAAGTCGTTCAACTCATCGGAAAGCAAAAGGTGACGGCCCTCAACCCCGCCACCTTCTGAGCCCGCGAGGCACGCCGGCTACGACTCCACCCGCCGCGCCTCCGCGTTCCACTTCATCCGCTTGCCGTGGCGCAACGACAGGTTCGCCAACTGCGACACCAGCGCCGCCTGAAAAGCCAGCGCCATCGTCGCCGTCGGCGTCTTCCTCGACCGCACGCACTCCAGGAAGTTGCGGACGTGCAGCACCGTCGCGTAGCCAAAGCCGCGCTCCGATTTCCGCTCAATCGCCGGAGTCTCCTCCTCCCCTTGCGCGAAGATCCGCAAGCTCTCCCGCCCAATATCCATGCGGGCCGCGTCGCCATCCAGATGGTTCATCTGGTCGTAACGGGATTTGTACTTCATCGCCGCGTAGTTCAGGCTGAACGTCCCGATGAAGTCCTCCGGGTACTCTGCCGTCGCCACCACCGATTCCGGCGTGTCATAGCCCTCCTTGTGTGGCTTGCCCGCCGCCGCCGTCACCGCCAACGGAAATCCAGCGCCCATCAGTAGATGAATCCCATCGAAAACGTGCGCCCCCTGGTCCGCGATGATCCCTCCGGCGTAGTCGCTGAAGTTGCGCCAGTTGCGGAAAAGATACGGGTTCACCGGGATTCGCTTCTCGATCGGTCCCTGCCACTGCTCCCAGTCCAGAGGTCCGTCCAGCTTGGCCGCGCCCGGACCCGCGTTGCCCAGATAGTTGTTCAGCCACCAACTGCGCACCATCCGCACTGTGCCCAGCTTGCCCTCGGCAATCAGATCGCGCCCTTGCAGATACAGGTCATAGCTGCGCCGCTGCATGCCCACCTGCACGATGTTCTTCGACTTCCGCTCCGCGTCCATCAACGTCACGCCCTCTTCCGGCGTCCGGCACAGCGGCTTCTCGACATACACATCCTTGCCCGCAGCCAGCGCGTCCAGCACCATCTTCGCGTGCCAGTGCTCCGGCGTCGCAATCAGCACTGCGTCGATCGACTTGTCATCGAGCAACTGCCGGTAATTGCGGTACGCCTTCGCCGTCACGCCCCCCTGCCCCTGTGCCGCCGTCGAAAGCGCCCGCTCCAGATTCGGCTCATACACATCGCAGACCGCCCCCACCCGCAGTCCTGCCTCCTTCTGAAACACGGTCATCACAAAAGTGCCGCGGCTCCCGCTTCCAATCAGCCCAAGGTTGATCTGATCTGAGGGTGCTCCCCGCAGCACGGCAGCGGACGCGGCGGAAATCAGGAATGAACGTCGGCGAAGTGTCATGATGGAATCATTCCTATCAAATTCGCACTCCCGCCGCTGTATGCCGGCTTCTGCTCCGCCAAGTTGGCACTCGTTTGCATCGCCCGGCATCTCTTGGATTAAGAATCTCGACAATTGACAACAGGTCTCGCTTGCCCGTACCATGACTGTTAAGTCATGTGCAACCAAGTTGCAACTGGGAATCCCCGCTGGAGTCCGGCTTGCTGACCCCCGCATCCGAAGCCCCCGCTCCGGCCGCACCCCCGCGTGCCCCTGTGCCCCGCCGGTCCTTCCGCGCCGCGCTGATTAAGCAGGTCACTCTTTGGCATTGGGTCAGCTCCGGCATCACTCTCGGCGGCATGATTCTTTTTACCGCCACCGGCATCACCCTGAACCACGCCAGCCAGATCACCGCCGACCCCGTCGTCCAGATCCGCGAAGCCACTGCTCCCGCCCCCGTGGTCGCCGCCATGCAACACCGCCCGGATGAGCAGGACGGCCGCCGCCCTCTCTCCGCCGCCGTCGCTTCCTGGCTCGCCTCCGAGTTCGGCTCTGCCGGCGATGGCACCGGCGAATGGAGCCCCGATGAATTGTATGTCTCCCTCCCGCGCCCCGGTGGCGATGCCTGGGTCACCATCGACCGCGCCTCCGGACTCGCTCACTTCGAGGAAACCAGCCGCGGCTTCATCGCCTATGTAAACGATTTGCACAAGGGCCGCAATACAGGACAGGGTTGGAGCATCTACATCGATGTCCTCGCCGTCGCCTGTCTCGTCTTCACCTTCACCGGCCTGATCCTGCTCGCCATCCACTCCCCAAAACGCCGGACCACCTGGCCTATCGTCGCCTTCAGCCTCGTCGCCCCATTCCTCGTTCTTCTGCTCTTTGTTCACTCTTAGCCCTGGAGACCAACGCCATGATAACCAGACTCCTTCCCTCCGCCGCGCTCACCGGAATGCTCGTATCCCCAGCGCTCGCCGGTACGGAAATCGAAATTACCGTCGAAATCCCCCGCCTTTCCGTCGCCGAGTACCATCGCCCCTACGCCGCCATCTGGATCGAAAAATCCGACCAGAGCGTCGCCGCTGACCTCGCCGTCTGGTACATGCTCCAGAACTCCGCCAAAGGCGAACAGGGCTCCATCTGGCTGAAGGACCTCCGCACCTGGTGGCGCAGGTCAGGCCGCAATCAGACCATGCCCATCGACGGCGTCTCCGGCGCCACCAAACCCCCCGGTGTCCACAAACTGTCCTTCCGCAACACCAGTCCCCAGCTGAAGTCACTCGCCCCCGGAGAGTACCAGCTCGTCGTTGAGCTGGTTCGCGAAGTCGGCGGGCGTGAACTCGTGCGCGTCCCCTTCACGTGGCCGGCGGCCAGGACCGCCGCCACCGGCAAGGTGCGCGGCTCGCATGAAGTTGGCGAAGTGCAAATTACTGTCAAGCCGTAATTCAATCGGCGGTCCCCCGCCGGAGATCTCAGGAGCTGAATATGAAACGTCAATCCCTTCTCGCCCTCGCGGTCACCGCCGCCGCCATCCTGCCGGTTTCCCTGCTCGCCCATCGTCAGTGGATGCTGCCCTCTTCCACCGTCTTGTCGAAGGCCGACATCTGGATCACCGTCGACGCCGCGGTCTCCAACGAACTCTTCTTCTTCGACCACGTCCCGATGCGTCCCAACAACATCACCATCACCACCCCCGATGGCTCCTCCATTCAGCCCCAGAACGTCGCCACCGGCAAGTACCGCACCACTTTCGACGTCCACCTCCAGAAGCCCGGCACCTATCGCATCGCCTCCGTTAGCAATACCGCCTTCGCTAACTGGAAGGAGCAGGGTCAGCCCAAATCCTGGCGCGGCGATGCCTCGGCGCTCGCCGCCTCCGTCCCCGCCGGCGCTCAGGATCTGCAGACCTCGAAGATGAACAACCGCGTCGAGTTCTTTGTCACCGCCGGCAAACCCGACACCAAAGCCCTCGAACCCTCCGGCGCCGGCCTTGAACTCGTCGCCATCACCCACCCGAACGACCTCGTCACCAACGAACCGGCCACCTTCCAGTTTCTCCACAACGGCAAGCCCGCCTCCGGCCTCGTCGTCTCCGTCATCCCCGGCGGCATCCGCTATCGCGACCAACTCCACGAACAGAAAATCACCACCGGCGAAGACGGCAA
>DNFG01000006.1:4885-5070 GCA_003487005.1 Bryobacterales bacterium | reverse complement strand
GCCGAACTCGACCGTCTGAAGGCCGAAACCGAAGCCCGCATCCGCGCCGCCGAAGACCGCGCCAATCGCGCTTCCGGCGATTACAAGCCGCCCGCCAAAATCGAACAGTGGTGGGATGGACCCGAAACCAAACCCTTCGACGGCCTCCTCGAACGCGTCGTCTGCTCCGGCGCCACCGCCCGTCT
>DNFG01000006.1:0-4605 GCA_003487005.1 Bryobacterales bacterium | reverse complement strand
GCCACCGCCCGTCTCCACCTGCGACCCGAAAAGGGCGCCGTCCTGCAGTTCACTGTCCCCGACCTGAAGAAATTCAGCGTCCTCGGCGCTGCCGAAGCCACCCTCGTTTGCGGCCCCCAGAAGCCGCCGAAGCGGGTTCAAATCCGCGTTTTGCCGGACACCCGCGAGGCCGTCAGTCTGGAGTTCAAGTAGTCCATGACCAGCAGTCTCTCCTGGCGCTGGATCGCCGTCTCGGTCTTCGCCATCAGTTCCACCCTCAACTTCCTCGACCGCCAGATCCTCTCCGCGCTCGCCCCCCAATTGCGCGCCGAATTCGGCATGTCCATGGCCGAATATGGCCTCGTCATCAGCGCCTTCTCGCTCAGCTACTTCATCGCCTCCCCGCTCGCGGGCCTGTTCATCGACCGTGTCGGCCTTCGGACCGGCGCCAGCGTCGCCGTCGCCGCCTGGTCGCTCGCCGGCATCGCCACCGGATTGACCTCCACCCTTCGCGGTCTCGTCTTCTGCCGCGCCGCGCTCGGCGTCGCCGAAGCCGGAGGCATCCCCGGCGCGGGCAAGAGCTACGCCCTCTATCTCAAGCCCGAAGAGCGCGCGATCGGCGCTGGCCTCGGCCAGGCCGGACTCTCGATCGGCGTCATCCTCGCGCCCATCCTCGCCGAATCGCTCTCCGGCCGTTATGGCTGGCGGGCCGCGTTCGTTCTCGTCGGCGCGCTGGGCTTTCTCTGGATCCCCGTCTGGCTGCTGGTGGCCCGCAAAGCGCCCGCCGTCGGCGACGCACCCGGCACCATCTCCATGCCCCGCGGCGAGATGCTGCGCGACCGCCGCTACTGGTCCCTGCTCGCCGCCAATATCCTGCTGATGTCGGTCTACACGCTCTGGATGAACTGGACCACCCAGTTCCTGGTCTCCACTTACAATCTGACGCAGGCCGACACCAACTACTCCTTCGCCTGGGTTCCGCCCGTCTTCGCCGCCGTGGGCGGCCTGGTTGGTGGCTGGCTCACGATGCGCTGGAGCCGGGGCCGCGATGTCGTCGCCGTCCGCCTCAAGGTGATTCTGCTGGGTTCGCTGCTGTTGCTGCCTGTTGGTCTGCTGCCCTGGGCGCCCACGCCCGCCGCGGCCACGGCGATGATCTCGGTCAGCTACTTCTTCTGCCTCGTCGGCAGTGTCAACATCTACTCGCTCCCCCTCGACCTGTTCGGCCCGGCGCGCGCCGCTTTCGCCGTCAGCGGGCTCACGGCCGTCTACGGCCTCCTCCAGTTCGGCCTCTCGCCCGTCATCGGCTGGGTGGCCGACCACCACGGATTTGGACCCGTCTGCCTGGGCGTCGCCTTCCTCCCCCTGGCCGGCTATGGCATCCTGCGATGGGCCCTGAACCGCTGATCCGGCCGATGCGCGACGCCGACGCCGAGGCCGTCTCCCGGATTCAGTCCGCCGCCGGCGAAGCCTCGCAATGGGACCCGCGCGGCTATCTCGCCTTTGAAGCCTTCGTGCTCGAACTGGACGGCCACATCGCCGCCTTCCTCGTCATCCGCCAGACCGCCCCCGACGAAGCCGAAATTCTCAACATCGCCGTCGATCCCGCTCACCGCCGCCGCGGCCTCGCCCGGCGCCTGCTCGCCGCCGCTTTCCGCCAGCCCCGCACCTTCTTCCTCGAAGTCCGCCAGTCCAACATCGCGGCCCAGGCCCTCTACCGCTCGCTCGGCTTCCACGTGTGCGGCCGCCGCCCCGGCTACTACCGCCATCCCGACGAACCCGCCATCCTGATGCGCCGCGATTGATCCCCCGCCTACTCCTCGCGCAACACCTCCAGCGGCTTCTGCTCGAGCACCCGCAGACTCGCCAGCCACCCCGTCGCCACCGCCAGCACCGCCGTCAACACGATCGTCAGCACATTCGGCAGCACGTCGAACTTGAACTCGGCATCGAGCAACCGGACCAGCAACAGCCGCGTGAAACCCGTCGCCAGCACGCTGCCCATGATCCCCGCCACCAGCCCCAACACCAGAAACTCCACGCTGAAAATACCCACGAGCCGCCGCCGCCGCGCGCCGATTGTCTTCAGGACCGCCGCCTCGCGCATTCTCCGGAAACGAGTGCCCGCCACCGTCGACGCCAGAATGATCGCCCCGGCCAGTATCGCGAACGCCGAAATGAACCGGACCACCAGCGACACCTGGTCCACCACTTCCTGCACGATCACCAGCACATCCGCCACGTTCACCACCGTGATCGTCGGATATTTCGCAAACACTTCGCGCTGCAGTTTCGGCACCTGCGCCGGCGCAATCCGCGCCGTCCCGAGATACTGCACCGGCGCCCCTTCCAGCGCCTTCCGGTTGAAGTAGAAGTCCGGCACCCCGCCCGGGCTGACGCTCTGCACCCGGTACAACGCCCCCACCCTCGTGTCGAACTGCCGCCCCGTCACCTCCCAGCGGACCTGATCGCCCACCGAAACCCCCAACGTCTGCGCCGTGTTCTCGTCCACCGCCAGCAGCGATTCCGCCGCGCCCGCCGCCCACCATTCGCCCTGCCGGACCTGCACATCCTCCGGCTTCTCCTCCACCCAGGTCACCTGCCGCGTGCTCAACAGGCGCCGGTCGAACCCCTTCAACGACTCCCGGTCCGGCAGCGTCCCGTCAATCGCCGTCAGCCGCGCCGCCACCAGCGGCGACAACTTCGGCCGCGCCTTCGGATCCACCGGCAACCCCGGCTGTCCATCCAGAATCGCCTGCAAGCCCGCCCGCTCCCGCTCCGTCACGTTGATGATGAACACATTCGGCGCGTTCGGCGGCGCCGCCCCCGCCACCTCGCTCAGCAGAGATTTCTGGATCAGATAGATCGTCAGCGTGAACATCACCCCGATGCCCAGCGACACCAGCACCGCCCCGGCGTGATTGCCCGGCCGGTACAAATTCGCCAGCCCCTGCCGCCACGTAATCGGCAGCGAAAACGAGCGATTCGTGACAAAAATGCGCAAAAAACGCAGCAAAATCCACGCCACCAGCCCCAGAATCAGCAGACTCGCCGCCAGCCCGCCGATGAACGTCACCCCCATCCGCAACGATTCCGCCAGCCACGCCGCCACCCCGCCCAGGCCCGCCAGGATCAGCAGCCCGCAAAGCACCGCGGGCAACTGCCGGCGCAGCCGCTCCCGCCATTCCGGCTTCGCCTCCGCCATCTCGCGCCGGAAAATCAGCGCCGGCCGCACTTGCCGGATCGACAGCAGTGGCGGCAGCGTGAACAACAATGTCACCAGTAAACCCACGCCCAGCCCTTCCAGCGCGAACGCGCTGCTCCAGCCCATCCCGTGCTCAAACTCGAAATACCGGCTCAACAGCATCGGAAACACCCACTGCACGCCCGCGCCCACCACAATCCCCGCCAGCCCGCCGGCCAGCCCCAGCATCGCCGTCTCCAGCGTGTAAATCCGGATGATCTGCGACGAACGCGCCCCGATGCACTTCATGATCGCGATCGTGTCCAGCCTCTGCTGCAAGTGCGCGTGAATCGCCGTCGCCACCCCCAGCGCCCCCACGATCAGCGCAATCAGGCTCACCAGGCTCAGAAACGTCGTCGATCGCTCCAGCGCCCTCGTGATCGCGGGATGCGTCTCGTTTGCCGTCGCCACCCGCGCCTCGGGGAAGTCCTTCCGCAACTCCGCCTTCGCCTTCGTCAGATCCAGCCCCGGCGGCGTCTTCAGCAGATACCGCTGCGCCGCCCGGCTTCCGAACGTCATCAAACCCGCCCGCTCCAGGCCCTCCCGCGTGATCATTACCCGCGGTCCCACGTTCAGCGAACCCGTCATCCGGTCCGGCTCCGTCTTCACCACCGCCCCCACCGTGAACTCCTCGTTGCCCAGTTTGACCTCCGCCCCAGGCTGTAACTCCAGACGGATCAGCAGGTCCTCCGACACCGCGATCGTCGAATCCGTCAAGACCGCCGCCAGCGTCCCCGGCGGATCCAATCGGACCGTCCCGTAAAACGGATACAGCGCCGGGTCAATCGCCTTCACCGACACCAGCACCGGCGGCGCGCTCCCGCCCCCGCTCATCATCGACACCGTCTCCGTCACCAGCGTCACCACCGAACCTTCGGCCGCGTAGCGGTCCAGCACTGCCTGCTGCTTCTCGTCCGGCGTCTGAAATTGACGGATGCTCAAATCCGCCGCCATGAGCGTCCGCGCCTCCCGGTCCAGCGCCTCGTAAAACGCCGCCGAAAAGCCCCGGACCCCCGTCAGCGCCCCGACCCCCGCCGCCACCCCGAACAGCACGAACACGAACTTCAGCCGCGCCGCCCGCGCCTCGCGCCACGCAATCTTCGCCGCCGTCAGCCAGAGCCTCACGCGGTCACCCCGGCGCGCTCGTCCGTCACCACCACGCCATCCTTCAACGTGATCACCCGCGAGGCATAACCCGCCAGTTCGCGGTCGTGCGTCACCAGCACCAGCGTCGTCCGCTCATCGCGATTCAGGTTCAACAGCAGATCGAGCACCTGCCGCCCGTTCACCGAATCCAGGTTGCCCGTCGGCTCGTCCGCCAGCAGCAGCGGCGGCTTCCGCATGAATGCCCGCGCCAGCCCCCCCCGCTGCTGTTCGCCGCCCGA
>DNFG01000008.1 GCA_003487005.1 Bryobacterales bacterium | reverse complement strand
GCTCTTCCGATCTATTGGTGCCGGTACCGTTGATGAACGACGCGGAACCGCCGCTGACCTGGGTGAGAAGAAAGGTGACCGTTGCGCCGGCTACCGGCACATCGTTTTCGTCGGTGACGCGGACGACGGACTCAGAACTGATCATCCCCTGCCGCCGCTTCTGGGCTTTCCCGGCGGCGGTCAAGACTTCGATCTTGAATTTCGGGGCATCGGCGGCGGGCGCCTGGGGTTGAGGCGCCGCGGCGGCCGGGAGGATCAGGCAGGCAGCCAGCAGGAGCGCCAGGCCTTCCCGGAGAGTGTTCATGAGTATTACCTCCGATTGGTGGAATCGACTGCGGTTAGTATAGCGGGCAGGCCGCGAGGGTTCAATGGGCGAGATCAAAAGAGATCTGGTCCAAGGATTCGGGGTTGCGTCTGTCGCGGATTGATGTTGGAATTCCGTTGTGAGTAGTATTGGTTTCATCACTGAGCGTCTGGCCGGTCCGGCAGCGAAAACCCGTTTGCGGTCCGGGCACGGCGGCTCCTCCACTGGGTTAAGCGAGGATTGGGCGCGGATTGGCGCACTTGGAATTCCAGCCATGATGATCTTTCCTGTACTTCTGCTTCTGTCCGCGGCGGGGGCAGCGGCGGCGCAACCGCCGGCGGCGCCGCCGAAGGCTCCCCAACAGCGGGATCTGGTGCATGAACCACTGCCGGCGCCGCCAGTGGGGGTGGATCAGCCGGTGGTGGTGCCGCGGGGGTACGCGGTGGTGATCGGGGTGTCGGACTACCAGCACCTAGACGCCGAAGGCGACCTGCGGTTCGCCGAGCGGGACGCGGAGGCGCTCTATTCGGCCCTGATCAGCAAAGAGGGCGGCAACATGGAGTGGGCGAACGTCAAGAAACTGCTGGGGAAGGATGCAACGAAGGAAGGCATCCGGCAGGCGCTGGAGGAGTGGCTGCCTTCGGTGGCCCAGGAGCCGGACCGGGTGGTGGTTTATTTCGTGGGGCACGGGTTGGTGGATCCGCAGGGGCGGGGGTATCTGGCGCCGTTCGACACGAAGCCGGGCGAGATCGAGGCGACCGGCTATCCGATGGCGCGGCTGAGCGAGGTGTTGTCGAAGCAGGTGAAGGCGCGCTGGAAGGTGTTGCTGACTGACGCGTGTCATTCGGGCAAGATCACGCCGGACAGTTCGATCGAGCGGATTAATGAAAGTTTTCGGAATTTACCGCGATCGTTTCTGACTTTGAATTCGAGCCGGGAGGCGGAGCGGAGCTACGAGGATGAAGCGCTGGCCGGGGGGGCGGGAGTTTACACCTATTTTCTGGTGCAGGGATGGTTGGGGCAGGCGGACACCGACCCGAATGACGGGATCGTGACAGCGGACGAACTGATTGACTATGTGCGGCGGGAAGTACGGAGTTACACGCGTTCGCGGGGCGTGACGCAGACACCGACCGACCACGGCGACTTCCCGAACGATCTGCTGCTGGGATTCTCGCCCACGCGCCGGCAGCAGGTGGCGGCGACGGCCAAACAGCTCGCCAACGGGACGCTGATTGTGGAAGCGAATCTGGAAAATGTCGAAATTTACGTAAACGAACAGCGATATGGCGTGGCTTCACCGGGGAAACCGCTGCACATTCCGGGCCTGGCGAGCGGGACGCACTCGGTGCGGGGGGTGAGAATGGGCTATGAACCGGCGACGCTGGAGGTGAATCTGGTGCCGGGCGGGACCCAGACGATCTCGCTGCGGCTGTTGTACCAGCGGACGATCAAGCCGCAGGCGCGGCGGAATTACCAGGAGGCGCAGGAGATCTGGGACCGCTCGCGGGCCGGTGGCGAACAGTTGCGGCGCGCTGCCGGCCTGCTGGAGGCCGCGTTGAAGGATGAGCCAAAGTACAGCGAGGCGGCTTTGCTGTTGTGCCGGGTGCAGAATGCGCAGGGGGAGAGCGGAAAGGCGCTGAAATCCTGCCGGCAGGCGTTGAATTCAGATCAGGATTTCGTGGAGGCGCGGGTGATGACGGCGATTCTGCTGCTGCAGACGGGCGATGCGCCGGAGGCGGTCCGGCAGTTGCAGCAGGCAGCCGGGCAGGCGCCGGCGGACAGTTATGTGCATAGCGTGCTGGCGGAGGCGCTGATTCAGGTGGAGCGTTACGAGGACGCGGAGAAGTCGGCCTCGCGGGCGCTGGAACTGGATAATGCTTCGGCGCAGGCGCACCTGCTGCGGGCCGACGCGCGGCTGTTTCTGGACAAGCACGAGGAGGCGGTGGCCGATTACCAGCGGTCGCTGGCGTTGTCGGATTTCAACAGTGGAATATTGCGGAAGTTTGCGTTCTACGCGGTGGGGACGGGGATGACGAAGAACCGGTCGGGGCGGCGGGCGTTGCACCGGACACAGAAGGCTTCGGCCTATTACGGGCTGTGTTCGTGCGAATTTCACCTGGAGAACTATTTGCGGGCGATTCCCTGGTGTGAGCGGTCGCTGAAGGAAGATCCTTCGGACGTGGAGACGCACATTCTGCTGGGGCAGAACTATCTGAGCCTGTTCAACCGGGACAACCGGAGGAATCAACTGGAGGGTGCGCAGAAGCACCTGGAACAGGCGCTGCGATTGCAGCCGGCGCATCAGAACGCGCCGCAATTGAAGGCGCAGATCACGCAGATCCGGGAGTTTTTGCCGTTGGTGCGGTAGCGGGGGCTACGCTCTACACTCAATCTCTATGAGCTGTGAGTCCCCGGCCTGGGGCATTTCGTCCCAAGTTCGGCCTTCCAGATTCCGGCCTGTTCGTTTCTTGCGAGTTCCGCCCCACTGTTTGAAGAAGAACGGCACGTTGTCCCTGAGGCATTGATCCCTAATGCTCGTGACCCAGTCTCCGATCATAGGTCGAGCACCTGGGCCAGATTCACCGCCAACGATCACCCAATCGATGGCCCCGAGATTCAGGCCGCCTAGGTCTTCCAGCAGCGGTTCGACCGAGAGGAACTTCACTCTTGCGGAGGTATTCCGCAGGTGCTCAATACGGTGGCGGTATGCCCGTGATTCGACGCTGACACCCATCCAGACATTTGTCGGCCACTCGATATGACGATCCATTTCCCGCAGCCTTTCACTTCGCTTGGTCAGAACCTGAAATCGATGCCAGTAAGCCTTCCGCATAACCGCAAAGACCTGCTGGATGTAGGAATCGGGCACATCCTCGTGGAACAGGTCGCTCATACTGTTGACGAAAATGGTCTGGGGTTTAAGCCACCGGAGCGGCAGTTCGAGCATGTGAGGCTGGAGGGTGAGCGCGAAGCCGTTGACATAATTAGGCTGCCCCATCGACTGGAGCCGCTTCGCCAGGCGTTCAGCGTAGCAGTGCTTGCACCCTGGGCTGATCTTGCTGCAGCCAGTTACGGGATTCCAGGTAGATTCGGTCCACTCGATACTGGATCCATTCGCCATCGCTTCACTTTCCCATGTTGAGGATGTGGTTCGCAATTCGCAAGGCCACGCCAGCGCCACGCTTGTTACTGGCCGCGAAGCAGAATAAGTAAAGCAGGGCGTTCTTCGAATTCCGCAATTCGGCTGGTTCCGGGGCGACAGCAGGAAACCTGGATCTGAGGCGATCCATGAAGAACTGACCGATCATGTCGATGCTGGCGCGCTCAATCCCGATGATCTCATTTTCAAATAATGGAGCTGGATGGACTTCCTTATAGAATTCCTTTTGCCATTCCGCCGGACCGAGTAGATCCTCCAGGCGCGATTTCCATGACGGCGGGATCTGGCCATCCCGCTGTAGCATGCGAACCACGGCTCCAATCGGGAATAGCACCCAAAGGTCGATCGCCTCAGTTTCGGCGACTGCTTCGATAGTTGACCATGAGACCTGTGTTCCGTAGGGATCGAGGAATAGAACGGCCCGCCGAGTCCGCCAGTTTTGGCGACAAATCTCACGGAGTTCCTCGTTCGCGTCACCTTGGCGAACTTCAATACGATCTCTGGCAGAGGGGAACTCGCTGGTGAGGCTGCGGAGTGACGTGCAGCGGCTCGGGTTCTTCTCGATGAAGATGAACCTGTGAAATTGTGGCGTGCAGCGCAACGCAAGCCTCGCCGAGCCGTCGAGAAACAGCCGTTCTTGCTCTACATCGGACGAGAATGTTGCGGCTGTCTCTTCATCTGGGAACAAACGCGGTTGCTTTGGGCCGGACAAAACCGTGGAGACCTTCCCGTGCTTCTTGGATTCAGTGGACTTTTCGCGGTGCCCTGCGCCAGCGAAAGCGTCAATATAGTAGAGATCAAAGCGCTGGTTTGAAAGGGCGGTTGTGTACGCCTGCAGGTACCTGAAAAGGATATCCAGCTTGCGGTCTGTCCAGTCCCCGCCGAAAATATGCGTCTGATGATCCACCTGTAACAATTCCTCGCCTACAGAGATTTGTGACGAGTTTATATCGACCGGTGACGCATGTCCAGCGTTGAATGGCTTCGAGTTGTCCCCCGGCCCGCTCAAGCAGGTGCTGACGAAACGCCTATGACTCCGGGTTTTCGACGCGGAAAGCGGGGGTTCTATAGTCGGGGGGGCGCTGGGGTTCCGGGATGGTGGTGGTGTTGCCGTCGCGGAGGGCGTAGTAGGAGGGGGACATGATTTCGACGCCGGCGGCGTTGAAGCTCTCCTGGAGATTTTCGTGAAGGCCGGAGTAGACGGTCGCCATGCGATTGGCTTCGTGGGTATAGGCGTTGAGTTCGTAGGAGACGTGCCAGTCGTTCAGGGCGGTCTGGAGAACGAAGGGGGCGGGGTCGGCGAGGATGCCGGGGGTGGCGAGAGCGGCCTGCTTCATAATCTCGTGGACCTGCCGCCAGGGCACGTCATAGCCGATGGTGACGGTGGTGTGGAGGATCAGGCCGTTTTCGCGGGCGAGAGCGGAGTAATTGATGATCTGACTGGAGAGGATATTGGCGTTGGGGACGACGATTTCGACGTTCTTGATGGTGCGGATGCGGGTGACAAGAAGGCCTTTGGTGATGACGTCACCGGTGGTGTCGCCGACGCGGATCCGGTCACCGAGGCGAAACGGGCGCATGTAAGTGATGATGACACCGGAGGTGATATTGCCCATCGCGGAGCCGGAACCGAGGGAAAGCAGCACGCCGATGAAGATCGAAATGCCCTTGAAGGCGTCGGATTCGCCGCCGGGCAGATAAGGGAAGGCGACGACCAGGACAAACAGGACGATGAGAATGCGGAGGAGTTGGTAGGTGGGGGTGGCGGTTTCAGGCGTGATTTTGGCGAAATCGATGTCACCGCGCTCGATTGCCAGAAAGAAAAGCTTCATCAGGCGGATGCCGTAGAAGGTGATGATGGCGAGGACGGCGACGAAACCGCCGCGAGGAAGGTAGTCGAGGATGGCCTGACCGATCGCCCCGAAGGTGCCGCGAAAATACTCAAACAGGGAGAGCGAGATGCCCTGGGTCGCGGGGAAGAGGCCGAAGGTGAAGCTGACCAGAAGCGAGAACTGGAACAGAAGGAAGATGCCGGTGGCGACCTTGATCAGAAGGAGGACGAAGAGAAAAAGCCGCTCCCAGAGCAGGAGGTTGAGGCCCCGGATCTGCTTCTTCTGGGTGAGTTCGCGGAAGCGGTCTTCGATCCAGACGGTGACCCAGTCGAATCCGCGCTTGATCAGCCAGAGGATGCCGGCGAATACGGCCCACGAGAGCAGCGCTTTGAGGATGGCGAGGAGGAACGAGATCCAGGTGAACTGTTTGGCGCCGGTCTTGAGGGCCCTCTCCACGGTTGCGGCCCACTCGGCGGCGACCTCGGGGCGGCCACGGCCCAGGGCTTCGGCGTCGGCGTCGGAGACGGAGAGCAGGAAGACCTCTCCGACGAAGACGGCGCTGAGGTTGGAGCCGAAGTCGCGAACTTCTACCGGCTCGAGGTAGCCCCGTTCAGCCAGCATTTCGAGGCGGCCGGTGATCTCCCGGGCACGCGCCTCGGCGGTCACGGGTCCGGCCGGGCGCTGGATCAGAAACAGCTGTTCGGTGCCGAGGCGAACGGGGATGCCGGCGGGTGGGGGGGACTGAGCGAGGGCCAACGAAGCGGAAATCAGGACCAGGAGAACGGTGCGCCGCGGCATCGCGACTATTTTGCCCCAGAAAGTGCGATGGAGGGAAGCGCGGCGCTTTCGCGCGACTGGCGGGCGCGCCGGCGTTCGTTGCCTCCTGCTTTGCCGATCAGATAGCGGACGCCCAGCGCGGCCTGAAAAACGGGATTATTGCGGGTGAAGTCATTGCGAATGGTCAGAATGATCTGCCGCGGTACCCGCTGGAACCAGCGGCCGCGGACCCGGATGGGTTCGTCCGCAAGAACGGGTTCCGCGACGTGGGCGGTGCGGCAGGCATTCAGTTCGATGACAAGGAGGCGGGAATCGGTGAAGACCTTCTCGCCGGTGGCGTTGCGAAACTCGCGCGGAGCCCACGGGCGGTCAATCAACTCCGCGGCATCGACGCACCCCGCATCCACGAGGTCGTTCACGATTTTCGCGCGTTCGTTGTCGAGGTTGGGATCGATCGTGTGGATAAGGCGCATCTTCTTGAACGAGAAGTCAATGGCCGTATCTTCGGTGGCGGCGACCGCGAAGACGGGGCGGCCCTGGAACTCATCGGGTTGGCTCCAGATGCGGGCGTGGTGGCGTTCGGAATACGTATTGAGGGCCTTGGAGAGTTCAAGGGCGGGCGGGAGTTCGTCGAGCAGTTGAGCGCTCATCGGTGCTTCGGGGTACTCCCTGGACTCGGCCACGGAGCGGAAGGTGCGCCAGCCCGTGGAGATGGTGAGCGGGTCGGCCTGGACCCAACCGGCGGCATCGAAGGCACGGCGAATCCACTCTTCTTCGCCAAGCAAGGCGACATTGACCAGGTCGGCTTCACGCAAATCGCCGGCGGTCAGCGACCGGTAGGTCATGTTACGGACGATTTCAAGCAGGTCTTCGCGTTCAGCCGGGCTGGTTGTGATGGCGGGGAAGGGGACGGTCCAGTCGTCCCGGAGTTCGAGGGGGCTGGTGAGCTCGATGCGGAGTTCGGCGCCCGCGGGGAGGTGGATTTCGGCTTCGGGGAAGCGGATGACGGCGGCCGTGGTGCCAGTGAGGACGGAGTGGACGAGAGGATCCCAGAAGAAAAAATTCCGGGCGATGCCCGCCATGCGGTGACCGAAGGCGTCGGTGGCGCGGATGCCAAGGACCTCGCCTTTCGAGTTAACGGATTCGCGGGCGGTTTCAACCCTCGTGACTCGGGCGGCGATCGGGAACGTGGTGCCGTCTGGAAGTTCGAGGGTGTCGAAATCAAAATCAATCGAAGCCCGGCCCCGGCGAAGCCCGAGTCCGAGCTTGCGGACAGCCGCGAGTTCGCCCCGGACCCGGCTGCCAATCGGGATCAGAGTCCGGTCATCCACCCGCACGGGGGCAACGACCCGGGCGCTGACCGGCGTACCGGCCTTCGAGGAATAGCTGGCAACCGGCTGCAACAGCCGGACTTCCAGCCCAGTTCCCTCAGGCGCGACCCGGGACGCGGCTGGGACGGCATTCGCCGCACCGAGCAGGAGGAGGACAGAGAGGAATACCAAAGTATTAGCTTACTCTATCCCGGCAGGCTATCTTTCTTACCGAATCTTGGTTTGGTCGAAGGACAAGCGGATGCCGGTTGTGTAGAGCAGGTCATTGCTCTTCAGGCCCGGCGGCGGATTGGACAGGTAGCGCGACGAGAACCCGATATTCCATTCGAGCCAGCCGAAGATGGGCATCGACGCGCCGGTGTCGAGGTTGAGGCGGTATTGGCCGGTGTCGCTGAGATTGGGGTAAAGCGACATGCGTTGGGAGAGCTTCAGCCGGGAATTCACCTTCAGCCCCAGTTCCTCATTGATCAGCAGTTCTCCGGCCTTCCGGATCAGGCCGGAACCGAATTTTTCCCGGTTGAAGACGCCACCCGAACCGACGTCGAGGAAGCCGCGGTTCGACTTCCACACCTTGAAACCAAGGCCGCCACCGACGACGGAGCGCAGATCGAGGTCGAGGAACTGGTCGTAATCGAAATCGGTCGTGGCGAACACGAACATCCGGCGGGAAACGTCGCGGTCCAGGCGGTAGCCGCCGGAGAGGCGGTTGGCCGTGGCGCCGAAGGGCTGCTGGGTGGACTGCGTGGCGTAAACCTGGTTGAAATAGAGCGCCATCTTGTTCTTGCCGGCGGCACGGGAAGCGGCGAGAGACGTGGAGTAGGTGGCCGTTTCAGCGTTGCCGGAAGCGCCGGCGACCGAGAACGAGACGAAGCCCTGCCAGAAATCATTCAGGCGGGGGTGGAGGTTCCGCTCGAGTTCCCGTTCGTAAGCGCGTTGGGAGGGGTCATTGCGGAAGGCGGCCACCTCGGCGAGGGGAGCGGTGACGGCCTCGGCGCCGGGCGCCTGGATGACGACCTTTTCGGGTTCGGCGGCCGGAGCGACGGTCGCGACGACCGTCTTGTCCGCCATCTGAACATTCAGCGGGGCATCGGCCGCGATCGAGGCGATCGAATCGCGCTTGATCTTGATATCGCCCGCATACTCGGTCTTGAGGGTGAGGGTGGCGGCATCGGAGGAAATGATCTGGCCGGTCAGTTTGTCGCCGTTCTTGAGGACGATCTGGTCCGCAAGGGCGGGCAGAGCCAGTGCAAGACCCAGCAAAAAGATCAGTAGACGAATCATGGATACACCTCCGCGTGAGCTAGAACCAGAATCACCCACGGAACCAAAGCTTGTAAAGCAGGCCCGGACCGGGCCGGGCTCGACTGTTTTGCCCCGATTTTTTTGTTGACGGATGTAACAAGTTCGGATATGCTCGACCAAACCATCAAGGAATGGAGACCGGGATGCCGAACTGGAACTGGACCGGGACCGAATTGGCGCTGAGGACCGAAGCCGAGATGTTTCTCTGGGGCCTGTGCCTGCTCGTTGGGGCCTTGCTGGCCGGGGCTTTGGCGGTGCTGGCCGCCGAAGTGGTCCAGGCGTGGCGCAGCGGACCGGCACTGTCCCCCTCGAGCGAATTTCAGGGGTTTGGGCAGCCGCTCCGGCGGCCCCGGGGGCGGGTGCCGGGGTTCGTTTCGACGCCTTGAACGCGGATGGTAGCATCAGAAGTACTGATGCCACCGCATATCCTTGAATCCACCCACGCTTATCGGCGTTTCCTGAGTTTGATTCTGTGCTTCGCCTTGCTGGCCTTCCCGGCCCTGGGGCAATCGACTCTGCCTCCCGGCGTTTCAAAGCATGCCAGCGTCGAGGGAATCACTGAATATCGTCTTGCGAATGGACTCCGCGTCCTTCTGTTCCCCGACCCGACCAAGTCGACGATCACCGTCAATATTACGTACATGGTCGGGTCGGGGAACAGAA
>DNFG01000409.1 GCA_003487005.1 Bryobacterales bacterium | reverse complement strand
GCGCGCCGAGCGGCGTGCGCAGCGCGGCGGCGGAATCGGCCAGCACCACCCGGCCGTTCGAGATGTCGAACGCCCCCTGTCCGCCACTGGCGGCGAACAGATCCGTCAACGCCTGGCGCAGTTCAGCTTCGCGGCCGGATTTGACCTCGGCGAGCATCAGGGGCCGGGCGAAGCCCTTCCCATCGGCAGTGCGGGTGACGACGAAAGCGATCTCCTCGCCGAGCAGCGGCGTCACCGTCTGCACCCGGTCGAGTTCCTTGCGCAATTCGACGGCGGAAGCCGAACCCCACCACTCCTTCAACGCCGCGTTCTCGTTCGAGCGTTGTTCGATCAGCCGGACTGTCTCGTCAATCGCCCGGCCGATGTTCGGCACCGCGACATAGATGAAGGGGTCCGCCGGCAGCAGCGGCAGCAGGCGCGACTCCGTCCGGACGCCCTCGTGCAGCACTCCGGCAATCTGGCGTTCAATCAGCAGGAACTCTGCCAGCAGGCTGAAGTACTTCTCCGACTCCGCGCTCCACGCCACCGACTGGCGCACGGGAACCGCCGCCAGCGCGGGCGAGGACGCCGCCAGTTCGCCGGGCTTCAGCACACGGTCGGTGCCCGGCTGACGGACTTCCACCGCTCCTTCCACCACGGACACCAGCGATCCGGCGGTCCCGGTCGAAACCGCGAAAATGGTGCCCTTGACCAGCGCTTCCGAGTCGCGGGTCCGGACACGGAGATGCCCGCGGCGCTGTTTCGCGGCTTCCAGAATCACATCGCCGCGTTCCAGCCGGACAGTCGCCCCCGACCACGCGCCTTCAAACGCGAGTTCGGTCCGCTCATTCATCTCGAGCCGCGAACCGTCAGCCAGCCGCAGCACCGCGCGCGCACCCAGGCCCGTTCGGATGAATTCGCCGTCCCCCAGCGCCGCGCCGGCCTGCAACGGCCCGCCCGCCAACTGGTACAGCGGTCCCGACAGCGATTCGACCGTCGCCCGCGGGCCTGATGGCGCCAGCGCCCGGTCGATCGGTCCCCGGCCCAGCGCCAGCATCACCAGCGCCACACCTGCCGCCATGGCATACTTCATCCACGCCGGACGGGGCTTCCGCGCCGCCACGACGGGCATCGCCATCACTTTGCGCGCGCCCCGGGCCTCGTTGTAGGCCTTCCGGCAACCCGCGCAGCGGCTCAAATGGTCCTCGAAGAGCAACGCGCGCGCCGCGGCGAGTTCGCCGGCCAGATAGGCCGCCAACTCACCGCGAAACTCGGCGCACAACGGGGACTCGCCGCTCAGCAACTTCTCCCACACGCGGCCCCGGGCCGCTTCCATCTCCGCGGGATCGGCTTGTTCCGCCCGCATTGCATTCAAGGCCTGTTCCAGACGATCGTCGGGCATGGCGGGTCTCCCTTTCATTGCTCTACTTCCTTCTGCAACACCTGGCGGATCCGGAACAGCCGGCTGGCGACGGTCCCGGGCTCGATGTTGAACTCCACGGCCAGATCCTTGTTCGCGTGCCCTTCGACATAGCGGAGCACAAACAGCGAGGCGTCCTCCGGATCCAGCTTGGCGAGGGCGCGGCGCAGGCTTTCCTTCAACAAATAGGTGTTTTCGCGCGTGGCGTGATCGCGATTCTCCTCCAGCGGCGCCTCGGCCTTCGAGGCCCGGCGGCGGAGGATGTCGATGGACGCGTTCGTCGCCGCCCGCCGGAAGTAGGCCGGCGAGGCCGACGTCGCGTCAAACCGGTCGTGTTGGTTCAACAGCCGGAGAAATACGGTCTGCAGTACGTCCTCCGCCTCCTCCGGCCGCCCTGTCACCCGCAGCGCCGTCCGGTACACCGTGTCGGCGTACTGACGGAAAATCTGCTCGAGTTCGGGCGGCGGGGGTGTCGGCATCGGCGTCTGGTGAATTGCTTGGAGCGGCGTTGCCATCATTATCTACCCACTTGGCTTAACGCAGCACCCGCCCGGAATCTTCCCGGACTCCCGGATTCGATGTAACAATTTGAGTGAAGAACGAAGTCAGGCCCGGACTACAGCCGGACCGCCGCCCGCGCCCGTTCCACCAGCCCCAGCGGGTCCGGTCGCGCCCCCGTGAAGCGCAGGAACTGCTCGTAATACCGCCGCGCCTGATCCCCCTGACTCGCCTCCGCCGCCGCCGCGCCGCGCACGCACAGCAGATTCGGGTACACCAGGAAATCAAACAGAATCGCCTGATCCGGCGTCAACAGTGGCCATCCCGCGCGCACCAGTTCCGCCGCCGCCTGCCCCTCCCCCCGCGCCACCAGCACCTGCGCCAGCATCTCGCGCACGAACGGCGCCTGTTCCGGCGACGCCAGCTTCAGCGCATCCCGCCACCCGGACTCGGCCGCCGTCAACTCCCCCCGGAGCGTCAGCCGCAATGCCTCCCAAACCGCCGCGCTCCCCGGATTCCGGACGTCCTTCGGCGCTTCGACTCCCCCCAGAACCGTCGCCACTGTCGCGGCATGGATCGACAGGGCATCCCGCGCAGTCTGACGGGCCTGCGCTGCAAAATTCGCCGCCTCCTCCCGCCGCCCACCCTGCAACGCATACAGGCTCAACGACGACCACGCCAGCGACGACGCCGGCGACTCCGCCCTCCCCGCCATCTGCCGCAAATTCGCCAGCGCTTCCGCCGTCTGTCCCATCACGTATTGCCACCGCGCCCGCCGGAGCCCGGCCAGCGCATCCCGGTCCTCCGCCCGCTGCTTCAGGAACTTCTCCAAATGCACGCCCGCCGCCTGCGCATCGCCCGCCAGCCAGCGCACCAGAGCCGCTTTCTCGAGCGCCGCCCCTCCGTTGAACCGTGGACTGGCCTCATGCGATTCCAAAAACGCCTGCTCCGCCTCCTCAAATCGCCCCGCCATCATCAGCACTTCACCCCGCGAATCGGCCGGGTTCGGCGAATTCGGCGCCGCCGCCGCATACCGCTTCATCCACCCCAGAGCGTCGTCGAAGCGGCCTGCCCACGCCAGCGCATATCCGATGCTGTTCAACAATTCACCGCGGCCCGGATCCATCCGGTACGCCCGCTCGTACAGTTCCACCGCCTCCGCGAACCGGCTCGCCTGAACCAGCGCCTCCGCCAGTGGAGCCAGCACCTCCGGATCGCCCGGTGTCAAAACCGCCAGCCGCTCCAGCGCCTCCCGCCGCGCCCCGGCCTCGCCCGTCAGATTGGCCGACAACAGCCGCAACCGCGCTGTGGAAATCTCCGGCAGCGGCGCGCCGCTCTCCTTCTGCTCAGCCAGCACGGCGAGGGCGGCCTCGCGCCCCTTCGCCCGTCAGATTGGCCGACAAC
>DNFG01000036.1 GCA_003487005.1 Bryobacterales bacterium | reverse complement strand
CAAAAGCGGGCGCCATCATTTCCCTCCCGGACCCCCTGCGGGCCGAAGAAGAGGCGAAACTGGGCAGCCGCCGCGCCATCGCCGAACGACCCGGCTGGCCTGCCCGCTTCACCCGCCTCCGCGCCCTCGCCATCGCCCCCGAACGCGGTGCCGCGGCACTGCCCGAACTCCGGGCCGGCCTCGCCGAGGCCGATCCCGCAGCCCGCTGGTGGGCTCTCCAGGGCCTGATGCGCCTCGAAGCCGCGCCAGAGGATACCCCCCGCCTCGAATCCTTGCTGGCTGACGATTCCGCCGTCGTCCGCATCGCCGCCGCCCTGGCTCTCGCCCGCCGGGGCGGCGTCGAGAAAGCCGTGCCTGTTCTGGTCGCGGGCCTTCAGCACGACGAAGAATGGACCCGCCTCGCCGCCGCCCACGCCCTCGAAGCTCTCGGCCGCGACGCCGCGCCCGCCAAAGCCGCCCTCGAAGAAGCAGCGAAAGACCCCCCGCGCCAGCGTGGCTACCGCTTCAACTACGTCAGCCGCGTCTCCCAGCGTGCCCTCTCGCTGATCGGGTAGCTCCTTGCCGCCTCAGTCTTCCTTGCTCAGCCGCCACTTCGTGCGCGTGTAAGCGATCCGGAACCCCAGCCGCTCCGCGTTTCGTTGCGAGTTGCTGCCGGCCTCCGCCACCATCATGGCCAGGTCGCAGCCCTGGTCAGCGGCGTACTGCATTCTCGCTTCCAGCAATGCTCCCTGCAGGCCGCGCCGTCGCATCTCCGGCACCGTGGCCGCCCCGGCAAAAAGCGCGATCCCTTCGTGCAGACTTAGCGCCCCGGCCGCGCCTGGAACGCCATCCACCTCGCCCAAAAAGCACACCGTCTGCTCCCGGGCGGCGAGAATCGCGCCCATTTCCCGCACAAAATCGAGCAGATCTGGCTGTTCCTGTGCCCAGCCCCGGGCGCTGATGTCCGACCAAAGTGCCACCTCCCCCGGGTCCATGACCCGCGCCCCCACCGGCCCGCGCACCGTTGGTGCCTGCACCTCCACCAGGCGGTAAAGCACGCTGCTCACCTCAACAGGCCGGTAGCCGCGCCCGCAGAGCAGATCCAGCGCGGAAACTCCGGCCAGCGGACTCACTTCATGCTGAACCGGCGCTCCACGCTGACGGAAGAACTCCTCAATGGTGTCCAGGCCCTTCTCGGTCAGCGGTTCAGAGATGCCCAGGCCGAAAGTCTGCGTAATCGGGGAGTCCGGCCCGTCGAAGACCACAAAGGCCCCGGCGCACTCCATCCAGTCCGCCCCGCCTTCAGGCTGCAACCGCCGCCGGGCTTTCGCAAATTGCAGGCAAGCCGCGCCTTCCGCGCGTTCCAGACGCCGGGCGAGAGCGACATCCGCGAACGTCATCACCGCTCAGTATGCCATGACCGGCCGGCCCTGTACTGCAAGAACCGGCGCCCTTCGTACAGGATTTACTGGACTCAGCATGCCTTCCGCTGGCATGATGGGAGGGTGTTTGCCGCCCGCCTGTGCCGTGTCGCCGGTCTGCTCGCCGTTGCGCTGACGCTCTCCGCCGCCGAGGCCCGTCCCGATCCCGATCTAAATGAGGAACTTGCGCGCCTGCTCGCCGAACAGCGACTATCGAACCTCGTTGACGCCCGCAAGTTCGCCGTTTCACTGGTCGATATCACCGATCCGGAGCGCCCCCGCTACGCCGGCATCAACGACAACGTGATGATGTACGCCGCCAGCCTGCCCAAGATCGTCGCCATCATGGCAGGGTTCGAGCGGGTCCGCGAGGGTGCTCTCCACTACACCCCCGAAATGCGCCAGATGTTCCTGCGCGTCGCCCGGCGGTCGTCGAACACCGATGCTTCCAAAGTGATCCAGATGGTCGGCTTCGAGAACATCGCCAGGATTCTCACCAGCCCCAAATACCGCCTCTATGACCTCCAGGGCTCAGGCGGACTCTGGCTCGGCAAGGCTTACGGCGGTCCCAACGACTACTGGCGGCGCGATCCGCTGAACAATATCAGCCACGGCGCCACCGCCTTCCAGACCGCCCGGTTCTTCCTCCTCATGGCCCAGGGCCAACTCGTCAATGCCCGGTTCAGCGCCGAAATGCGCGACATCTTCTCCAACCCCGAGATCCGGCACAAGTTCGTCAAAGGCCTCGCGAACGTGCCGAACGTCAAGATCGCACGCAAGTCCGGCACCTGGAAGGACTGGCACGCCGACGCCGGCATCATCGAGCACGATGGCCGCCGCTACATCGCCGTCGGCCTCGTCGAACACCCGCGCGGGGGCGAAATTCTGGAGAAACTAATCGCGGGACTGGACAGGATCATTTGTGGCGGCGATGAGCCGCTCAATCTCGCCGGCGATAGCCATGTGCTCACCCGCTGAGTTTGTTTTCAACACATTAGACATCAGCGCCACCAGATAGACCCGCCCGGCGCTCTCCACCACCGCCACCGAATTCATGATGTTCGTCACGTTGCCCGTGTACTGCCGGCACTGGAACCCCTCCTCCGGCTTGCATTGGTAGAACGAGCCGGATTTGAAGTACACCGCCGCATGATTTAGCGCCGGCGAGGCTGCGTAGCGGTACCTCGCACGCGAAAAGTACAGCAGTTTCTTCAGTTCCAGGCTCGACCATTCGTCGGTCAGCCGGCCCTGCTCCATCCGGACGAGCCATTTCAGCAGCTCAATCGGGGTCGCGTAGCTGGCCGTGCCGGGGATCCGGGCCGAGCCTCGGCGGGTGAACATCGTCCCTTGACGGAGTTGTGCGGAATCAAGGCCTGCCGAGGCGAAGGCGGATTCCATGGTCTCGATCGAGAGCCGGCCGAGTTCCGCGCGCGGCGTATCGCTCAAAAAGGCTCGTTCTGAAGCGCTCGATGGGGGGTATTTGGGGCCAAAAACGCGCAACAGCAGCGCTTCTTTCCACAACAGAGAGCCGGCCGCGTTCGAACTCTGGCTCATCATGTGGTCGAGCCACTCCCAAAGACTGAACCGGTCTCCTTCGCGCAGCGCCCGGTTGGTGACCACCGCTGCGCCTGGTTCCCAGAATGGCGCCGTCTTGCCGTCAGTGAGGATGAACTCATCGGCCGGACGGACGGTCTCGCGCAGAAAGCGTTCACGGTCAGCAATTTGCGGGTAGACCCGGGCGGTGGCGTCGAGCACGGCCGAAGCGACCAGGATCTTCCCCACGCTGCCCGGAAGCTGCTTGAAGTTCTCCCGGACGGCGGCGTAGCGCGGCTTCCCTGGGTCGGTGATGTCCAGCAGCGCGACTCCGTAGGAAGAATCCCGCTGCGCAAAGATCCGCTCCAACCCCCGCTGCAAGGCCGGATCTTTCTGATTCAACAGCACTTCCCGGCCGAGCAGCCGGAGCCGGACATCGGCCTCCCGGAACTGTCCGCCCTTGGGGACAGGCCGGACATTGCGGACTTTCCCGTCCACCGCCAACCGGTACGCTTCCAGCCGGCGAATCCCCGTTCGCTTGAAGGCATCGAGCGGGTAGCCGGCGGCAGCGACGGCGAAGACGAGCAGCAAAGGCATTAGTTTCAGCGTCATGGGGTCTCCGGGACGGAGTCGAGATCCACCGGGGCGGGAGATGCGGGCGCCGGTGGGCCCTCAAGTTGGGCGAGGCGCTCGAGCGTCGAGGTCTCGCGGAACCGGACCAGCGGGCGAATCTGGAACAGGCGCAACTCGCCCTTCTCAAAGCCAAATTCGATGTCCCAAGGCAGCGTCTCGCCGTCATTTCCGTTTGATTTGGGGTATTCGGCGATCACTTTGGCGGCGAGATTGCGGAGCTGGCGGATCTCGTCCGGCTGGAGGACGTAATCCGATCCGGTGCTGGCGATGACGTCGAAGCCCCCGGAGGGGAGGGCGACGCGGCGGGAGGACGTCCGGGCCTGCGCGAGGAGTTTGACCGAGCCATCGGGCCGGAGTAACAGGGACTCGGCGGAGCCGCCATCGACCACCGCGGCGACGCCCTCGCTGACATTGACGGTAATCTCCTGCTGGTCAAGGGTTTCGAGATTGACGGTGACCAGCACGCCGGACTTCTCGCTGTTGACCGTCCGCTGGATCAGGACAGAGGGGTAGACGTCACTGCCGGGGGCGAGAGCGCGGCTCCGCCATTCGTAAGCGCGCTCCTCGAAGGGGGAGGCCCAGACGTCGCGAATCGCTTGCAAAATCCGTGTCCGGCCGACCACGTTGGGGACGGTCAGGTTGAGACCGGCTCCGGTGAACTGGGGCAGATCCTCGGCATTGGTGTCGGAACGCACAAAGACGCCGTAGCTGCCGTCTGGCCCGAAGGCTTCCGCGAGACGGGCGTCGAGGTCCCGTTCGAATTCGGGCCGGAAGGAGATGGCGCGGATCGCCTCACGGAACCGAGCCAGTTTGGGGTTGATGAAAGCACGAATCTCGCTGATCGGGGCGCCGCCGGCGCGAAGCCGTTCAGCTTCGTCAAAGGCCGCGCGAATGTCCGCGGCGAGCCGGCCGCCTCCAACGCTCTGCAGGTGCTGATGGTAGACGCCGAACGGGACGACGATCGCCGCGGAGACGAGCCCAGGGAATCGCCGGGAGAGTTCGCCGACATTGGCGGCCTTCGGGCCGGCGAGAATCCCGGAGTCGGCGGCTGCGATATCAGACAGAGGGATCACGCGCGTCAAGTCCAGGCGAAGCCGGCTGGAATCGAGTTGAGCACGGGCCGTGTCCTGCCGGGGGCGGGTGCTCCAGATGGCCTGTTCGTCGACCGGGAGCGAGTCCCAATCGCGGAGAATGACGTTTCCGGCTGGCGTGACCGCATACAGCATCCGCCGGCCGCGGTGTTTGCGCAATTCGGCCAGAAGCCGGGAGGGTACGGTGGCGTTGGGGATGCCGAGGTTGGCGGCGAGAAGTTGGGTATGGGAGAGGGCGTTCCCGCTGTCGAGCGTCAGGATGCCGGTGACCGGGGTCAGCGAATCGAGGGTTTCGGGCACGACATAAATCCGCTGGGGATCCAGCCGGGCGCCGGCTTCGGTTCCTGGTTCGACGATATCCAAAGGAGCAACGGCCAATCCCGGATTGAGGGCGAGGATGCCGCGGCTCGAGGTCTGGCCCAGCACGGCGTGGCGGCGCCCGATGACGGCTTCAGCGTCAGCGAGCAGTTCTTCGGCGTGGCGGGATAGATGAAGGGCGACGGACCGACGGAGCAGTTCGTCAATCAGTCCGGCGACTTCGGGCTCGACAGGAAGATAGTGGCGCTGGACCGGCCCAAACTCACGGACGATCGAGGCGCGGATCCACTCCAGGGTTCGCTGCAGGTCGCGAATGGCGGCATTGTAGCGGCCGGGGCCAGGGGAAGCTTCATCAAGGAGGGCAGCCAGAGCCGGTTCGGCGGCTTCCAACTGCCGGAACGAGAGCAGCCCCGCTCCGGCGGCATAACGGAGCCAATTCCGGGTTGAAACGAGCCTCTCGCGGCGGCTGCCTGACGGCGCTCCTTCCGAGGCGCCGTAGCGGAAGACAGTATCCAGTAGCCAAACCTGGAGATCGGCGAGCTGAAGCTTGACGGTACCCGGCCCAGGCGAAGTCAGGGCCCGCCGAATCGACAGGCTGAGGCGGGAGCCCGTCTCGAAAGCCTCCCGGTTCGACCGCGAGGCGGCTGCGGCGAGGGCGTCGAGGTCCGTTTCAACGAGGGAGCCTTTCAACTGCTTCTGGAAGGCCGGCAGGGCCTGGGCGGTGTTGGCGAGCGAGTACTCGTCACGCATCAGTCGAACCAGATCGTGGAAGCGGTCGGGCGGCGTTGGATTCTGCTGACGGACGAAGGCTTCGACGGCGGGTATGTCCTCTGGCCCGGGACG
>DNFG01000105.1 GCA_003487005.1 Bryobacterales bacterium | reverse complement strand
CTACGTCTGGATCGTGGCCGGAGTGACCGACCTGCGGCGCGGCTTCACCGGACTCAGCGCGATCGTGCAGACGGGCCTGGCGCAGGATCCGTTTGCCGGGCACATCTTCGTCTTTCGCGGCCGGCGCGGCGATCTGATCAAACTACTGTGGTGGGACGGCGACGGGATGTGCCTGTTTGCGAAGCGGCTCGAGCGCGGCCGGTTCATCTGGCCGCAAGCCAGCGAAGGCACGGTTTCGCTGACTCGCGCACAACTGTCGATGCTGCTGGAGGGGATCGACTGGCGGCGTCCGGCACGGACCGCGGCGCCACAAATGGCGGTCTGAAAAGAAACAACAAAAGAGCGCAGAAACGTTTATTATTCTCTTGGAATACAGCTCGCTTTCCCGCATAATTCCTATGTGGCCGCCGCCAATATTCATCCTCCGGATCTCACGGGACTCGACGCCGATGCGTTGCGCTCCCTGATCCTGGCGCAGTGCGAACTGCTCAAGGCGCGCGACACCCAGATCGAGCACCTGAAGCTGCTCATCATCCAATTGCGCCGCATGCAGTTTGGCCGCAAGTCGGAGAAGCTCGACCGTAAGATTGAGCAATTGGAGCTGCAGCTGGAAGATCTGGAAACACGGCGTGCCGAGAGCGCCCCGCTCTTCGAGAAGCTCCTTCCCGCGCCCGCCCCGGAGGCAGACAGCAAGCCGGCCCGGCGTCCGTTACCGGAGCATCTGCCGCGCGAAACGCGCACGATCGCTCCGCGGCAGGAAGCCTGCCCCGATTGCGGCGGGGCCTTGCGGCGCCTCGGCGAAGATATCAGTGAAATTCTTGAATATGTGCCCGCGAGTTTCAAGGTAATTCGCCAGGTGCGCCCGAAGCTCTGCTGCACCGGCTGCGACCGCATCGTGCAGGAGCCCGCGCCGAACCGCCCCATCGACCGGGGTCTCGCCGGGCCCGGACTGCTGGCGCATGTGCTGGTCTCGAAATTCAGCGATCACCTGCCGCTGTACCGGCAGTCGGAAATCTACGCGCGCTCCGGCATCGAACTGGAACGCTCGACGCTAGCCGGCTGGGTCGGCGGGGCGAGCCGCGTGCTGGCGCCGCTGGTGGAAGCCGTGAAGCGGCACGTGCTCGACACGGCCAAACTGCACGGCGACGATACGCCTTTGCCGGTGCTGGCGCCGGGCAATGGCTCCGCCAAAACGGCCCGGCTGTGGACGTACGTCCGCGATGACCGGCCGGCGGGCGGCGCTGCGGCTCCCGCCGTTTGGTTTGCCTACTCGGCGGACCGCAAAGGCGACCATCCGCAGCAACATCTCCGCGGCTTTCGCGGCATCCTGCAGGCCGATGCCTACGCGGGCTTCAACCGGCTCTACGAGGAGGGCGTGATCCAGCATGCCGGCTGCTGGGCGCACGTGCGCCGCAAGTTTTACGAACTCTACGAGGCGCACAAGTCGCCGGTCGCGGAGGAAGCGCTGCGGCGCATCGGAGAGCTTTACTCCATCGAAGATACGATTCGCGGCAAGCCGCCGGACGAACGATACGAGATCCGGCAGCAACGCGCGCGGCCGCTGCTCGAGTCCCTGCGCGAGTGGCTCGAAAGCACGCTGTCAAAAATCATGCAAAAGTCCGATGTCGCCGCCGCGATCCGCTATGCGCTCGGGCAGTGGTCTGCCCTGGTGCGCTATGCCGGCGATGGCCGCATCGAGATCGACAACAACGCTGCCGAGCGCGCGCTGCGCGCCGTGGCGCTGGGCCGCAAGAACTACCTCTTCGTCGGCTCGAATGAAGGTGGCAGCCGGGCCGCAGCCATGTACACGCTGATCGGCACGGCCAAACTGAACGGCCTCGACCCCGAGGCCTACCTGCGACACGTGCTTGAACGCATCGCCGGCCACCCCATCAACCGCATCAACGAACTCCTGCCCTGGAACGTGCGCCTGAACGATTCACCGGCCGCCGACCCCGCCCTCTGATCCCGCTCCCCAAGTGTCCACTTATTCCGTAAGTGGACACTTGCGCCTTTCGCACATACACCCACTTACGGCAAGACGGTCAGGGCCGTACGCTTACGAAGTTCCTCCTGCGCGTCGATGTTGAACTGCCGTGTTCGGCTCTCAATCGCGGCTATGTGCTGCGCGGCCTGCCACGTCAGATGATCTCGGATCAGATGGCGAGTGACGTAACGATAGGTTAGAGTGCTCTCAACCAAGAGTACGATGCCGAGCAAGAAACCAATGGCCACGGCCGCCTTGAACCAATTGAATCGCTTTCGTGTCATGAATGCTCCCCATTCGTGCCGGAGGAACCGACAACCGTCGCGTCTCGCCACAACTGGTGCAGACAACTGGGCCGTGCTATGTGGAGCTGTTGAAGGAGGTGCGTTGCTCGTCCGATCATTTTCCCACCCGCCGGCGCACTCCCACACGACACGACGAAATGGACCAGGTCTCGCTGTGTTTCCGGGCGTGGAATTGGAGACCACCCAGAATGCGGCAGAATGCAGGCGCCGCTATTGTGTGCATTCGTTGGTTCTCCCACTTGCAGCCTGCGAACCCACAGTCCCGGGAGTGCGCGGCGCCGCGAGTAGGCTTAGTTGGTGCTGAAACTCCGCGTCGAACAGCAGAGGGATTTCCTCCACCATCTGAATTGCCAATTGCAGGCGGGCGAGTTCGGGATCGGTCGCAGATTCTTCGAAACCGCGGGTGCTCTTGATCTGATCCTCTGATGCTCGCAAGAGCTCCGCGGCAGACAGCGCCTTCTTGACCATTGACTGCCCCAAGAGCGCCATCGCCGACAGTTTTGAGGTTGTTCCATACTGATGAACGGTCAGGGTGAGCTGGCCGCCAAGCTCATTGAAGGCCTCGGTCAACTCGCCTATCTCATCTTTGCTTCGAACCGGAACTGGAGTCTCCCAGTTCCCCCGCCTCATGTAGTTGATGTGGCAAAGCAGATCATTTAAGGGGCCCAACACGGTCCGGCTCCAGAGTGTATTCAATGCCAGAATGAGGGCGATAATGGTGAATATCCCGTGAAATGTATGCAGGGTCGTCAAATTCACAAGAAGCGCCTGCCGCCCTTGGCGCAGGTCCCCCAGGACAGTTCCGTGGTTCATCTCCGATGCCATGCGTACCTCGTGCTCGCTCAGGAATTGGCTTGTCATGCGATAGCCAATCCCTTCTGAGAGGCCGAGAACAACCAGGACAATCAGGGAACTTGCGAGCAGCAGTTTTGTTTTCAGCTTCATGTCATGCTTTGTTTAGCACGTGGACTGCCAGTCATACAGGGCGCTGGCGCGAGCGCAGAGCCGAAGGTGACTTAGTCGTCTTTGCGCAAGTTGAACTTCTCCATGCGGTAGATCAGCATCTTGCGGCTGATGTCCAGGCATTCGGCTGCTTTGGTCTGGTTCCAGTTGAAGCGCTGGAGCGCACGGAGAACAAGTTCTCGCTCGACAGCCTCGATGCTGATTCCTTGGGGCGGCAACTCCAAACGGATGGCCTCCATTGCAGGCCGCTCCCGCACAAGGAAGTCGGGCAGGTCGCTCACAGTCACCTCGTCCCCGGGCGACAGAACAACGAAGCGCTCGACGACGTTCTCCAGTTCGCGCACATTGCCAGGCCATCGATACGTGGAGAAATACGGAAGCAATGACGGGGGTAGTTTCAATCCAGGCCGATTGAGGCGCTCCTTGAATTTCGCGAAGAAGATGGCGACCAGCTCTGCGATGTCGTCGGGGCGCTCCCTAAGCGGAGGTAGCGTCAAAGGGATCACGTTGAGCCGATAGTAGAGGTCTTCGCGAAACGTACCATCCTCGACCATGGCCTGAAGATTCCGATGGGTAGCCGCGATGATGCGGACATTGACCTTGGTCGGAGCCGCCGCCCCGATCTTCTCGATCTCTCGCTCCTGGATCAGCCGGAGGAGCTTCACCTGCAGTTCCAGGGGCATCTCGCCGATTTCATCGAGGAAGAGAGAGCCCTGATCGGCCATCTCGATCTTGCCCTGTTTGTTGGCGAGCGCCCCGGTGAATGATCCCTTGGTGTGTCCGAACAGTTCAGATTCAAGTAGTTCCTTGGGGATCGCACCGCAATTGATCACGATGATGGGCCGCTCTCGACGGGGGCTGTTGAAATGGATGGCCTTCGCCAGGAGCTCCTTGCCGGTGCCCGTCTCGCCACGGATCATGACGGTGGAGTCGCTCTGGGCAGCGCGCGAGGCGTTGTCCAAGGTCGTCAGAAGGCTTTTGGACTGGCCAACGATATTTTCGAATCCGAACTTGCGGTCGATTGCGGAGCGGAGGTTTCTGACTTCTTCCTGGAGCCGATGATGCTCCAAGGCCCTGGAAACGATCAGCTTTAAGGCGTCGGAATTGACCGGCTTGATGATGTAGTCGTACGCCCCCAGGCGCATCGCTTCCACCGCGCTTTCAATGGTGCCGTACGCCGTCACGACTACGACGATGACCTCGGGGTACTCCTCCTTGACCTTCCGCAGCAGGTCGATGCCCGACATTCCTGGCATTTTGAGATCCGTGAGAACGAGGTCCTGGGGATGCTTGGAGAGGACGTCCAGAGCCTGCGAAGCATCGCTCGCGGTCAAGGCCTCGTAGCCCGCCTGCTGCAACTTCAACTGAGTGACCCGGCGGAGGTTCTCTTCGTCGTCCACGACCAGAATTCGTTTGCCGATCATGCCAGATCACCTCGCGATTGCGGAAAGAACAGACCGAATGTTATACCCTTGTCCGGGTTCCTGCTCACCGTGATGGTCCCTCCATGCTGTGTGACGATCTGGTGAGCCACCGAAAGCCCAAGGCCGGTCCCCGTGTCCTTTGTCGTAAAGAACGGGTCGAAGATCTTGTCCAGGTTCTCCTCGGGAATTCCGGCCCCCTGGTCTTTGATCTGGATCATGATGCCATCCTCGTCTTGACGTGCCGTCAGCCAGACATCGCCACCCTCTGGCATCGCCTGGGCGGCGTTGAGAGTCAGGTTGAGCATCACCTGAGTCAATTGTTCCTGATCCCCAACGAGTCGAAGGATCTCGCGCGGTGTCTCCTTGTGGAACCGGATGCCTTTCCCTGCAGAGTGGCTCACCAGATCGATGACCGAGTCCAGTACCCGGCAGAGTTCCACCTCGCGCCACTCGGGGCGGCGGGGCCGCGCGAAGTCAAGCAGACCCGTCAGAAGCCGGTTGAGGCGAGAACACTCCTTCCGGATGATGCTCACCGTCTCCTTCCGCAACTCGGGCCGCTCGTCTGCCACGTCCAGCACCTCGGCGGCGCCGTCGATGCTCGCCAACGGATTTCGGATCTCATGGGCTAAACCTGCCGCCAGTTGGCCTATCGCTGAGAGGCGGTCGGCCCGCTTGACCTGTTCAAAAGTGTCCTGGAGTTCCCGGTACACCTGGCTCAGTTTTCGCGCCGTGAACTGGAGCTCGTTGCGTCGTTTCCGCTCCCGATCCGACAGCACCCCGGTCACAATGCCAACCGCGAGGAACATGAAGATCTCCGCGTACTGTTCCATCGCATAGTGCTGTTCGTGGCCCCACATCATGATGATGTGCGGGACGTAGAGGAGGGCCGCGACGACAGCCGCCGCCAGGCCACCGATCCATCCAAAAGCGATTGCTGCGTAGACGACCGGCAGGTAGTAGAGCCGCTGGAAGATGCCATGCCAGAGCCGCATGTCGCGAGGCGTCAGGTAGTGGCCCGCGCTGACCAGAGCGACCCCTGCGAGTACCAGGGCAATGGCCCGCCAATTCCATGTCGGACGTTCGCTATCCATACTCCGCGTCACCTCATCCAGTGCATCGGCATCAGCGCGAGAGCGAGAAAGGGGCGAGGGCGATCTTGGCCGCTCGTTTGGTTGTGTCGCCATACAGGTTTAGTCCATTCTCCACCGTGGAGGCTTCCCCGAGGTACTGCGTCGCCAGAACAGCTGGCACATAGGCCTGGGTTTCGCGCGGCAGCAAGCCGAGTGCTGCGAGGCGCCAGAAGTCGCGATCCTGCACTCGCTCAATGGCGTTTCGAACCCTCGCCTCGCCAGCGTTGTAGGCAGCCAGTGTGAGCGCCCAGTCTCCAAACCGGCCGTAGAGAAACTTGAGGTAGCGTGCCGCTGCCCGCGTGGACCTCTCCGGGTCCGTTCGCTCGTCCCGCGGGGAGACGGTGAGCCCAAATGTCGCGGCCGTTCCCGGCATCAGTTGCCAGATCCCGCGCGCGTTCTTAGGCGATCTCGCGCCCGGGTCGTAACCACTTTCAACAAGTCCGATCCACATCATTTCCGGCGGAAGTCCCTCCTCTTGGAGCACCCGGGAGATCATCGAACGGTACGGCTGGAGCCGATTCACTGACGCCCGGTAGTGATTCGCCCCAGGACCTTGGAAATAGCGCACGAAGCTCTCAATGACAGGACGGAGTGGGCGTCGGCCGCTTGAGGTAGGCTCGGCGATTCGGTCGGCGGAGCGCTGAGGCTTCCCATCCCTTACCCTTTGCTCCTCTTCGGCGCGGTCGAGCACTTCATTTAGCACGTGTTCCCATCGAGGGATGCCCTCCACGCCCAAGAGCGTCGGCGCTGAGAGCGTCGTGAGGAGCCACAACGCCGACGCAAGGCGGCCAAGGAAGATGCTCTTCGAGTTCATCAGTACTCCAAGCAGTTGGATCAGCACTTCCACCGCCACTCTTTGTCCGGATCGCTAACCGGCATAGTTCCATGCGCTTACGCCCGGTCCTACCGGCGGTGGCCGCCGCTTTCGACTGCCCAGTGCCGAATATTGTCCAACTGGAGTCCGAGAATCTCCAATTCGTGCCGGCCAAATGCGATCAACGGCGCCCCACGCCGACCGATAAAAGCTTGCACGTGAACAGGTTGGCCCACTCCTCACCGAATTGGAACCGATCGTGCCTTTAGTGGGCCAGTGGCAACCAGGAAGGACAACACGGTGAGATCACCTCTAGTGAGCCGGGCGCTTCTGCTCGTGCCATTCCTCGCCTCCGGGCTGTGGGCGCAGCCAGATCGGACGGATCTCAAGGATCTTCTGGCCGAAGCCCTGAGCAACAACCCGGAGATCGTAGCGGCGCAAAAGCGTTATGAGGCTTCGCGACAGAGGCCGAGTCAGGTGAGCAGTCTCCCCGATCCGATGTTTTCACCCGGCTACAACAGCAGCGGCAGACCATGGCCTGGCGCTGGCCTGGGAACCGAGGTCACCAGCAACATCGGCGTGATGATCTCTCAAGAGATCCCGTTTCCGGGCAAGCGCAAGCTGGCAGGGGATATGTCCGTCAAGGAATCAGAGGCGGAGTGGCAACTGTATGAGCAAACGAAGCTCAGCGTCGTTTCGCGCATCAAGCAGGCGTACTATCGCCGGGCTTACGCATTCGCCGCTGTCGATGTGCTCGACCGCAATCTCGAACTGCTCAGTAAGTTTCTGCGCATTACGGAAGCTCGCTACTCGGTCGGCAAGGCCGCCCAACAGGATGTGTTCAAGGCCCAGACCCAAATCTCCATTCTCCAGACCAAGAAGGTCCAACTGGAACGAGAGAAGCGCGCGCGCGAAGCGGAGATCAACAGTCTGGTGAACCGTTCGCCTGGATCGCCGCTGCCAAGGCCTGCCGATCTGCGTCCGATGGCAGTCCCGGCCAAGCTCGAGGAACTCTATGCCGCAGCGCGCGAGAACTCTCCCATGCTGCGCAGGGACGAGAAGATGATCCAGCGCGCGGAAGTCGCGGTGAGTATGGCGCGCAAGGAATACTATCCCGACGTTACTCTCAACGGCGGCTACTACAACATGGGCGGTATGGCCCCCATGTACATGTTTCGCGCCGACTTCAAGATCCCGCTGTACTTCTTCCGCAAACAGCGCGCGGCGGTGACCGAGCAAGCGCAGACGCTGGTTCAATCCCGGAAGACATATGAGGCCACGAACCAGGGTCTGCACTTCCGCATTCAAGACGACTACCTGATGAGCCAGACGTCCGAACAACTTGTCCGGCTCTATGGTCAGACGGTCATTCCCCAAGCCAGTCTTGCACTGGAGTCGTCGCTATCTTCCTACGAGACAGGATCGGTCGACTTCCTCACTGTCTTCATGAACTACATCACGATCGTTGAGTACGAGATGAACTACTACGAGGAGTTGCAGAACTTCTATCTGGCGCTGGCTCGACTGGAAGAGATGACCGCTCGCCCGCTCACGCAATGAACGAAACCGCCATGAAACTTACACGCATTATCCTGCTACCCGTCTTGGTCGCCATTGGGATCCTGATCGGCTTCGGCTATGGCCGCTGGTACGGACCTCGCGAGAGCGCCGGCATTGCCAAGCAGGCCATGAAGCCTAAGGGCTATCACTGCCCAATGCATCCGAGCTATCACTCGGACAAGCCTGGCGACTGCCCCATCTGCGGCATGAAGCTCGTGCCGGACGAGGACGCTGCTCATCCGGCCGACGCGGCGGCGCAAAAGCCGACTGGCAAGATCCTCTTTTACAGGGATCCAAAGGCTCCCAATTTCAAGTCTGACAAGCCTGGTATCAACCCCGAAACCGGGAGCGACCTGGAACCTGTCTACGAGAACGATCCGGCAGCGATGCCGATGGGCACCATCCGCGTTAGTCCCGAAAAGCAGCAGGTGATCGGCGTTAAGTTCGGCGAAGTCACGTCCGGCGCCGGCACCCACACCTTCCGGTCCGTGGGGAAGGTCACGATGGACGAAACGCGATTCTCAAAAGTTCAAACCAGAATCGAAGGCTGGATCGACAAGGTCTATGTCGATTTCACGGGCAAGCTGGTGGAGAAAGGCCAGCCTCTCTTGACTCTGTACAGCCCGGAAATGTTAGCCAGCCAGCAGGAGTACCTGCTGGCCATTCGAAGTCGCGAAATCATGAAGGACAGCCCGCTGGCCGGCTCGCAACAGCAGAGTGATTCGCTGCTGGCCGCGGCGCGCAAGCGGCTTGAACTCTTCTCTCTGAGTGAAGCCCAGATTGAGGAGATCACACGCGTCGGGAAGCCGCTGACGAACATCACGATCTACTCGCCCATCAGCGGTTACGTCATGATGCGCAATGCATTTCCGAAGCAGCGTATTACCCCGGAAACCGAACTTTATACTGTGGTCGACCTGAGCAAAGTTTGGATCATGGCCGACGTCTTTGAGAGCGAGGCTTCGATGATTCGGATCGGAATGCCCGCACGTGTGAACCTTTCCTATGGGAGCGGCGGGAAGATCAACGGCCGAGTGAGCTACATACAGCCCGAGGTTGACCCTACGACTCGCACGCTGAAGGTCCGTATCGAAGCCGACAACCCTGACATGCGCCTCAGGCCCGACATGTTCGTGGATGTAGACTTCAGCGTCGCCATGTCCGCTCGCATGACCGTGCCCGCGGAAGCGGTGCTCGACACCGGGCTAAAGAAGACGGTGTTCGTTGACCGCGGCAACGGCTACATAGAGCCTCGGCAAGTCGAAACCGGGGAGCGGATCGGGGATCGCATAGAGATCACCAAGGGGCTGACCGCCAGTGAGCGCATTGTCATCTCAGGCAACTTCCTGATCGATTCCGAAAGCCAGCTAAAGTCATCGGCCGCCGGAATGGCCGGACATCAGCACGGTGGATCGTCATCGAAACCGGCGGCGAGCATTCCGGCACCTGCCCCTGCGGAGCACAAACATGATTGACCACATCATCGAGTTCTCCGGCAGGAACAAGTTCCTGGTCTTCATCCTCATCGGGTTTGCAGTTGTAGCCGGCATCTACTCGATGAGGACCATTCCGCTGGACGCGCTCCCGGACCTGAGCGATACACAGGTGATCGTTTACTCGCGCTGGGATCGAAGCCCCGACATCATGGAGGACCAGGTCACTTACCCTATAGTCACCAGCATGCTGGGGGCGCCTAAAGTAAAAGACGTCCGTGGCTTTTCGGACTTCGGCTATTCGTTCGTTTACATCATTTTTGAAGAGGGGACCGACATCTATTGGGCGCGCTCCCGGACGCTCGAATACTTGTCCGCGGTCCTCCAGCAGCTTCCGCAGGGCGTGAAGACGGAGTTGGGCCCCGACGCTTCTGGCGTCGGTTGGGTCTTTCAGTATGCGCTGATAGACAAGAGCGGCAAGCATTCGCTCTCTGAACTCCGCTCGTTGCAGGATTGGTTTCTCCGCTATCAATTGAAGTCCGTGCCGGGGGTCGCCGAAGTTGCGCCCTTAGGTGGGTTCGTCAGGCAATACCAGGTGAACGTCGATCCCAATCGGCTTCAGGCATACAAGATTCCAATCATGAAGGTGGTGGAGGCAGTCCGCAACGGTAACAACGATGTAGGCGGCCGGCTTGTCGAATTCAGCGGTACCGAATACATGGTGCGCGGGCGCGGCTACGCCAAGAGCGTCGACGACATCGGCAACATCGTCTTGCTGAGCACGGAAGGCGGCGTACCTGTTCGGGTCAAGGACGTGGGCAATGTTGTCCTGGGCCCCGACATTCGAAGAGGCATCGCCGACTGGAATGGCGAAGGCGACGTGGTCTCGGGCATCGTCGTCATGCGGCAAGGCGAGAACGCACTCGAGGTCATTGAGAGAGTCAAGGCCAAGATCAAAGACCTCGAGCCCGGT
>DNFG01000191.1:8575-8714 GCA_003487005.1 Bryobacterales bacterium | reverse complement strand
CTCTTCCGATCTCTACCTTCTTCTTCTTCAGGAAGGTCATCATCTCGCGCAACTCCGCGCCCACCGTTTCGATCGGCTGCTTCTGTTGCGACGCCCGCATCGCCAGGAAGCCCTGACGCCCCGAGCGGTTCTCCTCCAT
>DNFG01000191.1:0-8213 GCA_003487005.1 Bryobacterales bacterium | reverse complement strand
GAAACCGGACCAGAACACCAGGCCGTGTCCGAAACCGAATACCGCATGTAGCTCAAACCGCCCTCGTAGATCAGATCCACGATCAGCTTCAGCTCGTGCAAACACTCAAAATACGCAATCTCCGGGTCATACCCCGCCGCCGTCAGCGTCTCGAAACCAGCCCGGATCAACTCCGCCGCGCCCCCGCACAGCACCGCCTGCTCCCCAAACAGATCCGACTCCGTCTCCTCGCGGAACGACGTCTGAATCACCCCCGCCTTCAGCGAGCCCAGCCCCAGCGCGTACGCCAGCGCATTCTCCAGAGCCTTGCCCGACGCGTCCTGGTGAATCGCCACCAGCGCCGGCACTCCCTGCCCGTCCGTGAACACCTCCCGCACCCGGTGCCCCGGAGCCTTCGGCGCCACCATCGACACATCCACCCCTTCCGGCGGCGTGATAAATCCGAAATGCACATTGAACCCGTGCGCGAACATCAGCGTCTTGCCCGCCTTCAAATTCGGCGCAATTTCGGATTCATACAGATCCGCCTGAATGTGATCAGGCACCAGAATCATGATGAAATCCGCCCGCGCCGCCGCTTCGCCCGGAGCCAATACCTCCAGACCCGCCGATGCCGCCTTCTCCCGGCTCTTCGACGTCCCGGGCAGCCCAACCACCACGCTCACCCCCGAATCCCGCAGATTCAGCGCGTGCGCGTGCCCCTGGCTCCCGTAGCCGATAATCGCGACGGTCTTCCCGCTCAGCGGAGCGAGGCTCCCGTCCTGTTCGTAATATCTCTTTGCCATGCTGACTTCAATACTCCGTTCTTCTCTACTTACTTCACCGTCCCGGCCGGCTCGCCCTGCGCCTTCGGCACCGGCGGCGACAGCCGCAATTTCTTCGGTTCCAGCGAAACCGCCACCGCGCCCGAGCGCGTCACCTCGATCTCGCCGTACGTCGCCATCACCGCGACGAATTCATCCAGCTTCTCCCCATCCCCCGTCGCCTCCAGCGCAAATCCCTCCACCGAGGAATCCACCACCCGCGCCCCGAAGATCTCCGCTTCCTTCAGAATCGCCGTCCGGTTCTCCTGCGCCGCCCTCACTCGCAGCAGCACCAGTTCCCGGACCACGTTCGGCCCTTCCGTCAGATCATTCGCCTGCAGGCAGTTGATCAGCCGGTTCATCTGCTTCAGCAGGTGCGGCCGCAACCGCGTCTCCACATCCACCACAATCGTCATCCGCGACAGCGTCGGATCCAGCGTCCGCGCCACCGTCAACGATTCAATGTTGTACCCGCGCTGGCTCAGCAGACCCGTCACCCGCATCAGCGCGCCCGGCTTGTTCTCCAGCAATATCGAAAGTGTAACTAACATAGCTGCTCCCCAGTCTCCTTACTTCGGCACCGCCACCGGCTGCGGCGGAGCCAGCACCATCTCGTTGATCGCCCCGCCCGCCGGCACCATCGGATACACGTTCTCGTACTGCGACACCCGCACATCCATCAGATACGGCCCGTTCTCTTCCATCGCTTCCTTCAAACCCGCCTGCAATTCCGCCGGCGTGTGCACGATCCGGCTCTTGATCCCATAAGCCGCTCCCAAATGTTCAATATTCGGAAATGCACTCAATTCCACCGCCGACTTCCGGTTGTTATAGAACAACTCCTGCCACTGGCGCACCATCCCCAGGTAGCCGTTGTTCATGATAATCACCTTCACATTCAGCCCGTAATTCACCAGCGTCGCCAATTCCGGCAGCGCCATCTGGAATCCGCCATCCCCCACGATCGCGAACACCGTCTTGTCCGGACACGCCATCTGCGCCCCCATCGCCGACGGCAACCCGTAACCCATCGAGCCCAGCCCGCCCGAATTCACCCACAGCCGCGGCTCGTCAAACCGGATGAACTGCGCCGCCCACATCTGGTGCTGCCCCACGTCCGATGCCACGATCGCCTTGCCCCCCGAGATCCGGTCAATCTCGTACATCAGGTGCTGCGGCTTGATCTCCGTCGCTGAAAACACCGGCTGCAGCGGATGCTCTTCCTTCCAGTTCCTCACCGTCTGCCACCACTCCGCACGGTCCGCCGCCCGCTCTTCCTGCATCGTCGGCGCAAACTCTTTCAGGTGCCGGTTCAGCTTCGTCAGCACCTTCTTCACATCCCCCACAATCGGCAGATCCACCGCCCGGTTCTTCCCGATCTCCGCCGGATCGATGTCCACGTGGATCACCTTCGCATGAGGCGCGAACGCCGCCAGCCGCCCCGTCACCCGGTCGTCAAACCGCACGCCCAGCGCAATCAGCAGGTCACATTCATACATCCCCATGTTCGCCGCGTACGACCCGTGCATCCCCGGCATCGAAACAAAATTCGGATGCGACGACGGCAATCCGCCCAGGCCCATCAGCGTGCACACCGTCGGCGCGTCCAGCGTCTCCACCAGATCCTGCAACTCCCCGCTCGCCCCCGCCGCGATAATTCCGCCGCCCGCGTACACATACGGCCGCCGCGCTTCCCACATCATCTGCGCAGCCCGCCGGATCTGCCCCGCGTGCCCTTCCGTCACCAGCTTGTATCCAGGCAGGTGAATCTCGTGGACCGGCGTATAATGCGCCTGCCCCTGCAACACGTCCTTCGTGATGTCCACCAGCACCGGCCCCGGACGTCCCGTCGTCGCAATGTAAAACGCCTCGTGGATCGTCTGCGCCAGTTCGTTGATGTCCTTCACCAGGAAGTTGTGCTTCGTGCACGACCGCGTGATCCCGAACGTGTCCGCTTCCTGAAACGCATCCGTCCCGATCAGCTTCGACGTCACCTGACCCGTCAACGCCACCACCGGGATCGAGTCCATCATCGCGTCCACCAGCCCCGTCGTCAGGTTCGTCGCCCCAGGACCCGATGTCGCGCAGCAAACCCCCGCTTTCCCCGTCGCATGCGCGTATCCCGATGCCGCGAACGCCGCGTTTTCCTCGTGCCGCACCAGCACGTGCCGGATCGGATGGTCATACAACACGTCATACAACGGTAGTGTCACCCCGCCCGGATATCCGAATATGCAGTCCACATTCTCCCGGACCAGGCACTCCAACAGAATTCGCGCACCATTCATCAAATTCGACATCGGTTCCAAATCCCCTAATCGTTCGTTCTTGATTTCCAGCTCTTCAGTAAAAAAGGCCACCCTCGGGGTCTCTCCCCGCCTGGTGGCCTCACAATCTCTTTGTCGGGAAGGGCCATCAGGCGGTATTGGGTACACGTACCCGAATGCCGATAATCCCTACTACGCCCACAAGGACGTTCCCGGACACACGCCCGGCAGTCTTGCTGGTGGCAATCCTGCTGGCGTTGCGGCTCATGTTGCTTAGGCTAACGTACAAGTCGGCCAAATGCAAGATGCATTTGCCATAAAAAATGATTATGGGACCATTGCCCCGCCTCGCCCCTTCAATCCGCCGGTTCCGCCTCGCTGATCCCCTTCCATACCAGCGCTCCCAACACCGCCCCCACGATCGGCGCCACCCAGAACAGCCACAATTGCGCCAGCGCACCCCCGCCTTCATACACCGCCACCCCCAGGCTCCGCGCCGGGTTCACCGACGTGTTCGTCACCGGAATGCTGATCAAATGGATCAACGTCAACCCCAACCCGATCGCCAGCGGCGCAAATCCCGCCGCCGCCCGCTTGCTCGTCGACCCCAGAATGATCAGGATGAACATCATCGTCATCACAATCTCCGTCACCGCCGCCGCCACCAACCCGTAACCGCCGGGCGACCGCTCCGCGTACCCGTTCGTCGCAAACCCCGCCGTCACGTCAAATCCCGCCTTCCCGCTCGCAATCAGATACAGGATCCCCGCCCCCGCGATCCCCCCCAACACCTGCGCCACGACATACATTGCCACCTTCGACGCCGGAAACCGCCCCCCCACGCACAATCCCACCGTCACCGCCGGATTCAGATGACACCCCGATATCGGCCCGATCGCGTATGCCATCGTCAATACCGTCAATCCAAACGCCAGCGACACCCCCAGCAACCCAATCCCCACATTCGGGAAGGCCGCCGCCAGCACCGCGCTGCCGCAGCCTCCCAATACCAGCCAGAAGGTCCCAAAAAACTCCGCGCCAAGTGGTTTCATCGCTCATTTCCTCCAGTTCAAATCAACGGCCGGTTTTCGACCGACAGTAGTATGACACGGAATTATCAACTGTGAGCCGTGAAAATGCGCGGTGCCGCCCGCTACGCCGTCAAATCACTCAAATACTCCAACCGCCCCGTGCTGTCCCCCAGCGACTCCGCCTCCACCCCCATCGTGTCCAGTATCGACAGGAACAGATTGTTCATCGGCGTCTCCTTCGGGTACTCCACGTGCCGGCCCGTCTTGAACGCCCCATTCGCCCCGCCCACCAGCAGCACCGGCAGATCATGATGCGAATGAGCGTTGCCGTCGCTCAGTCCGCTGCCATACACGATCAGCGAATGGTCCAGCAGCGTCCCGTCGCCGTCTCGCGTCTCCGCCATCTTCGCCACCAGGCGCTCGAACAGCGTCACATGGAAGTGGTTGATCCGCGCCAGCTTTTCGATCTTCTCTGGAGCCCGCATGTGATGCGACAGCCCGTGATGCGCCTCCGGCACCCCCACTGTTCCGTACGTCCGGTTGCTCCCCTCCCGGCCCACCATCATCGTGATCACCCGCGTCGACTGCGTCTGCCACGCCGCCACCATCAGGTCAAACATCAGCTCCGAGTACGCCTCGAACGTCACCGGCACCCCCGCCGGCTTCGCCAGCGTGATCTCCTGCATCACCTCGCGCTGCTGCCCCACATCCTGCGTCTCCGCGATCTGAATCCGCCGCTCGATCTCCCGCACCGACGTCAGATACTCGTCCAGCTTGTGACGGTCGCCCTGCCCCAGTTCCCGGCTCAGCGCCCCCGCCTCCTCGCGCACGAAATCCAGCAGACTCCGGTTCTGCCGCGACTGCCGCTGCCGCGTCTCCTCGTCCATCGGTTCGCCATCCCCGAACAACCGCTCAAACACCGCCCGCGGATTGATCTCCGGCGGCAGCGGCGTCTGCGGCCCGCTCCACGCCAGCGAATTCGAGTACGCGCAGCTATACCCGCTGTCGCACCCGCCCACCATCCCGCCCCCTTCCAATCCCAGTTCCAGTGAGGGAAACCGGGTCTGCCCCCCGATCGCCTGCGCCGCCACCTGATCCACCGAAATCCCGTTCCGGATGTCCGCCCCCTCCGTCTTCTTCGGATGAAATCCCGTCAGATAGCTCGCCGCCGCCCGCGCATGATCGCCCGCTCCATCGCCCAGCGCCCGCCCATTCACCTGAGCCAACCCCGACAACACCAGCATCCGCTCCCGGTGCGCCTCCAACGGCTTCAAGACCGGCGACAGCGCAAAACCCCGCCCCGTCTCCGCCGGCGTCCACTCCGGCATGATGATCCCGTTCGGCACATACACGAAGCCCAGACGCAGCGGCGTCTTCCCCGCCCCGCCCCGCGCCGGCGTCATCGCCTCCAGGTGCGGCAGCGCCAGCGCCACGCCCAATCCTCGCAGCAACGTCCGCCGCGACAAGTGTTTATTCGTCAGTACCAAGGCCAGGCTCCTTCCCCTCCGCGCGTCTCATCTGAAATTGCGCGCTGTTCACGATCCCCAGCACCAGTTCCGAAAACCGGTGGTCCTTCGCTGCGGCCGCCCGGGCCATCGCCCGGATCGCCGGCTTGTCGGTCCGTTCCACCCCGCGCCCCAGCGCGTAGGTGAACAATTTCTCCGTTAGACACAATACAAACTCCTCCGGATTCGCCCGGAAGATCCGTTTCAGCCCCGCCGCGTCCGTGAACGCCTCCCCCGACGGCAGCACCCCGGAGGCATCCACCGCAAACGCCCCGTCGTGCGTCCGGAACCGCCCCAAAGCGTCATAATTCTCGAGCGCGAAGCCGATCGCGTCCATCCGGTTGTGACACGACGCACACGACGGATTCGCCCGGTGTGCCGCCAACTGTTGCCGCATCGACACCTCTTTGCCCAGTTTCTGCTCGTCCAGTTCCGGCACATCCGGCGGCGGCGGCGGCGGCGGCGCCCCCAGCAGGTTCTCCAGCACCCATTTCCCCCGGATCACCGGCGATGTCCGCGTCGGGTACGATGTCACCGCCAGCACGCTGCCCATTGTCAGCACCCCGCCCCGGCGTCCGTCCGTCAATTCCACCCGCCGGAACACATCGCCTTCCACCCCCTCGATTCCGTAAAACTTCGCCAGCCGTTCGTTCAGAAACGTGTGCTTGGCGTCGATGAACTCCAGCACGCTCCGGTCCGTCTTCACCACGTCCTCGAAGAACATCTCCGCTTCCCGCTGCATCGCCGCCCGCAACCGGCTGTCATACTCCGGAAACAGCTCAGGATTGGGCTTAAACCCCTCCAGATTGCGCAAATGCAGCCATTGACCCGCGAAATTCGCCGTCAAAGCCCCCGCGCGCCGGTCCGCCAGCATCCGACGCGTCTCCGCCTCCAGCACCTCCCGCTTCAGCAGCGCCCCTGTTTCCGCCTGCCGCAACAGCGCCTCGTCCGGGATGCTGCTCCACAAGAAGAACGACAGCCGCGACGCCAGTTCAAACGCGTTCAGCCGGTGCGCCTCCCCCGGCTTTGTGCCCGCCGGCGTCCGCTCGATCCGGAATAGAAAATTCGGCGACACCAGCACTCCGCGCAGCGCCAGTTCCACGCCCCCCTCGAACTCCCCCGTCTCCGCCCGCCCCTGCCGGTACAAGCCCAGCAAACGCCCCGTCTCCGCGTCCGTCACCGGACGCCGCCACGCCCGCCGCGCCAGGCGCCCCAGAATCGCCTTCGCGCACGCTTCACCATCGCCCTCCGGCTGGCACGACAGAATCCGCTTCCGGCTCTCCGTCTGACCCGGTCCCGTCACGTCGAACGGCCCCCCCACCTCCAGCCAGTCCGCCTCGATCGGGTTCCGCCGCGGCGGTCCCTCCTTCGGAAAGTTGATGTTCGGCCACTCGGCCCACGAATCGTCCCGCAGAAACACCGCCATCACCCGGTGCTGCCCGCCCGCCACCCGGACTCGCGCCTCGAACCGCCGCTGCTCCTCGTCCTCTTCATTTCCTGTGAAATTCACGTCAAACCGCCGGATCCGCTCCCCGTCCAGAAACAGATCCAGCACTGCCGGCGCCTGCCGGTCCGGCGCGCCCCGCACCCGGACCCGCAGCAGATACTCCGCGTCCGCCGGAAACGAATACACAATCTCCGCTCCGCCCCGCGACGCCAGCGGCGCCTGCTCGTTTAATCGCTCCGTTTGCGGGCGGTCTCGCGGCGGCGTCCGCCGCTCCAGAACAGGCTCGAACTTCACCCGCCCCAGCGCCATCCGGCTCACCCGCTCCGCCGCCTTCAGATACTTCTCCATCAACACCGGCGGCAGCGACAGCACGTCCGCGATGTTGTCGAATCCATAACCCGCGTCATCGGCCGGGAAATCGTCCGCCGGGCGGAATTCCACCGCAAGCAGATCCCGGACCGCGTTGTTGTACTCCGCCCGGTTCAACCGGTGCACCGTCACCCGCCCCGGATCCGGCTTCAGCGACGCCACCCGGTCCAGTTCCTCCCCCACCAGCGCCACGATCGCGTGCGTCACCTCCACCCCGGCCCGAGGCGCCCCCGGCGGCGGCATCTCGCCCGTCCGCATCTTCCGCAAAATCTTCTCCCAATCCCCGCCGTGCGCTTCAATCGACGCCGCGTTCGTCAGCTGATCCACCGCCACCCCGGCCGTTTTCAGCCGTGCATTGTGACACGCCACGCAATAGCGCTTCAAATACGGCCGCACCTGCTCCTGGTAAGCCTGCTCCGGCGCGGGCCCCTGCCCCGTCAGGCTCAGCTCCCCCGGAAACGCGGCCAGCCACACCGCCGCCGCCACCCACATGCTCCTCTGCGTTCGCATTTAGTTTTTAATATGTTATAACTACCAGCGAGCCGTGGGAATCCCAATCGTCTTCTTTTTCGCCGCCGCCTTCGCCTTCGCCGCCGATCCGCCGCCCCTGCTGCGCGCCGCCGCCGATGGCGACCTCGCCGGAGTCCGCGCCCTGCTCTCCGCCAAAGCCGACCCAAACACCCCCGGCGACGACAGCGAAACCCCTCTTCTGCTCGCCGCCCGCGGCGGCCATGCCGCCGTTCTTCAGACCCTGATCCAGGCCGGCGCCGACCCCCACGCCCGCCGCTGGA
>DNFG01000428.1 GCA_003487005.1 Bryobacterales bacterium | reverse complement strand
ACGGGCGCGCGGGGGATGTCTTCCGGTTTTACGAGATCAATCCGCTGGTGGTGGAGATGGCAACGAAGCACTTCACGTACCTGAGCGATTCGCCGGCGCGGGTGGAGGTGGTGCTGGGGGATGCGCGGCTCGAGCTGGCGAAGGAGGCGGACCTGGGGCTGGATGTGCTGGTGGTGGACGCGTTCACGGGGGATTCGGTGCCGGTGCATCTGTTGACGCGGGAGGCGATGGAGATTTACGGGCGGCACGTGAAGGCGGACGGGGTGATTGCGCTGCATCTGTCGAACCTGCATCTGGATCTGACGCGGGTGGCGCTGGCGCTGGGGCGCGACATGGGGTGGCGGGCGGCGGTGTTGTCGACGCCGGCGAACGAGGAACTGGATTCGGTGGGGGCGGTGTGGGTGCTGATGGATCGCAAGCCGGACGAGCCGCCGGCGGCGGCGCCGGACCCGCGGCTGTTGTGGACGGACGATTCATCGAGCCTGCTGCCTATCCTGCGTTAGGGCGCGGATGGGCGATGATAAGGGTTTGCCCATGTTGAAACCAACGATTTTTCGGGAATACGACATCCGCGGCGTGGCGGAAACGGAACTGACGACGGACGGCGTGACGGGCCTGGGCCGGGCGCTGGGAAGCTATCTGCGAAGGGCCGGAGCGCGGACGGTGGTGGTGGCGCACGATGCGCGGCTGAGCGGGCCGCGGCTGCGCGATGCGCTGAGCGCGGGCCTGCTGGCGAGCGGGTGCGGCGTGGTGGACGTGGGGATGGCGCCGACGCCGGTGCTGTATCACGCGGTGACGCGGGGGCTGGGCGAAGCGGGGGTGATGATCACGGGGTCGCACAATCCGCCGGAGTACAACGGATTCAAGACGATGCTGGGCGCGGGGACGCTGCACGGCGAGGCGATTCAGGAGGTGTACCGGATCCTGCGCGAGGAGGATTTCGAAGCGGGCGAGGGGCGGATGTCCACGGCCGATGCGATTCCGGCCTATGTGGAGGAGGTGGCGGGGCAGTTCCGGTTCGAGCGGCGGGTGAAGGTGGTGTTTGACGCGGGGAACGGGGCGGCGGGACGGACGCTTTCACTGCTGCTGGAGCGGCTGAACGTGGAGGCAGTAGAGATGTTCTTTGAGCCCGACGGCCACTTCCCGAACCATCATCCGGACCCGACGGTGGAGGAGAATCTCGAAGCGCTGAAGGCGAAGGTGGCGGAGACGGGGGCGGAGTTGGGGATTTCGTTTGACGGCGACGTGGACCGGATCGGCGCGGTGGACGAGCAGGGGCGGGTGATCTGGGGAGACCTGCTGATGCTGATCTTCGGGCGCGAGATACTGTCGCGCAAACCGGGGGCGACGTTCATCGGCGAAGTGAAATGTTCGCAGTTGATGTACGACGAACTGCGGCGGCTGGGCGGCAATCCGATCATGTACAAGACGGGCCATTCGCTCATCAAGGCGAAGATGAAGGAGACGAAGGCGGAACTGGCGGGGGAGATGTCGGGGCACATGTTCTTCGCGGACCGCTATCACGGCTACGACGACGCGATGTACGCGGCGTGCCGGCTGATTGAGATCGTGGCCGGGAGCGGGCGCCCGCTGTCGGCGCAGACGGAGGCGCTGCCGGTAATGATCTGCACGCCGGAATTGCGGGTGGATTGTCCGGACGAGCGGAAGTTCGACGTGGTGACGCGGACGAAGCAGCATTTCGAGCAGCGGTACGAGACGATCGGGATTGACGGGGTGCGGGTGCTGTTCAAGGAAGGCTGGGGGCTGGTGCGGGCGTCGAACACACAGCCGGTGCTGGTGCTACGTTTCGAGGCGACGTCGCGGGAGAAACTGGACGAGTACCGGCGCGAGGTGGAGACGGTGGTGCGCGAGAAGCTCAACGGTTGAGCGGGAGCGAGCGGCCGCGTTCGCCGGTGAGGGCGAAGAAGGCGTTGGCGATGGCCGGAGCGACGAGGACGATGGGCGCTTCGCCTGCGCCGGCGGCGGGGATTTCGCGGCGGTCGATGAGTTCGAGTTCGATGGGGGGGACGTCGGAGAAGCGCGGGAGGCGATAGGCGCGGAGGCTGCGGGTGGCGGGCGTCCACTCCTCGAACAAAGCGCCGCCGAGGCCCTGAATCATTCCGCCCATCATTTGATTTTTGAGGTTGGTGGGGTTGAGGGCGGCGCCGAAGTCGGCGACCATGAGGAGTCTGGTGACGCGAAAGCCTTTGCCGGCGGGGGCGGTTTCGGCGAAGATGGCGAGGCGGCCGTCCTTTTCGATGGTGCAGGCGAGGCCGCAGGCTTTGCCGGGGCCGGGCCAGCGGAAGAGTCCGGCGCCGCGGAGGAGGACGGCGCGAAGGCGTTCGTCGGTGATGTGGGCGAGGCGGTAGTGGAGGGGGTCCTGGTGGAATCCGGCGGCGCGTTCGTCGATGTGGGATTCGCGGGCGAAGTTATTGGCGGTGGAGGCGAGGGCGCGGTAGGAGCCCTGGCGGAAGGGGGCGGGGGTGCGCCAGAATTCGCTGGACTGGTTGGGGAAATCGTAGGGGGGCGGGAGGCCGGGTGATCCGGCGTTGTAGTTGCGGTGGCGCCAGGCGGTGATGCGGCCATCGGCGCGGGCGGCGGTTTCGATCTCCATCAGGCCGGCGGGGCGGACGTAGGACCAGCGAAACTCCTCCTCGCGGGACCAGTGGACGCGCACGGGGCGGCCGGCGGAGCGAGCAAGGCGGGCGGCTTCGATTTCGACATCAGCGTGCTGCTTGCCGCCGAAGCCGCCGCCGGGCATGGAACTGAGGACATGGACCTGGGTTTCGGCGATGCCGAGGGCCTTCGCGATTTCGGCGCGGACGAGGAAGGGCGCCTGTTTGCCGGAGTGGACGGTGAGCCGGTCCTCGTTCCACTCGGCGATGGCGGCGCGGGTTTCGAGGGGCGCGTGGGCGATGAAGGGGAGCCAGTATTCGGTTTTGAGGAGGCGTTCGCCCGCGGCGAGGGCGGCGGCGGCATCGCCTTTGCGGACGAGCGGGGGGTAGCGGGTCTGGTTGTTTTCGACCGGCGCGACGGCGGTCTTGCGCCATTCGGCGGCGAGTTCGGAGATGGGGGGATCGGGGGCGGGGGTCCATTCGGCGCGAATGAGACGGGCAGCGCGGCGGGCTTCGTGGGGCGTGGCCGCGGCGACGGCGAGGAAGTCGTTGTCGTGGACGACGGTGACGCCGGGGAGTTTGCGGGCAGCGGCGGCGTCGACGGAGGTGAGCCTGGCGTTGAGGGAGGAGGGGCGGAGGACGATGCCGGCGAGGGTGTTTTCGTGGCGCAAGTCGCCCGCGTAGACCTGGGCGCCGGTGACGATGGCGCGGCCGAGGACGTTGGGGGTGGATTGGCCGAGGACGCGCCATTCCGGGGGCTGGCGGGGCGTGGAGCCTTGCTGGCGGGCGATTTCCTGGCGCACGGCGGGGACGGTTTGGGGGGTGGTGAGACTGGCCCAGGTGCCGCCGTCGTCAGGGACGAGGGCGGTGTCGGCCATGATGACCTGGATGGCGGACACGGGCACGCCGAGTTCCTCGGCGGCGGCCTGGGCGAGCAGGGTGCGCGCGCCCTGGCCCATGTCGATCTTGCCGGTGCGCAGTTCGTAAGTGTCGCCGGAGCGGAGGAGGCGGACGGGGGTCTGGGCGCCGTGGAGAGGGAGGGCGAGGGAGACGGCGGCGCCGGCGTGGAGGAGTTGGAGGAACTCGCGGCGCTTGTATTCGCGGGTGAGGGATTCGTCAATCACGGCGGGCCTCCCGGGCGGCGAGGCGGACGGCCTCGACGATGCGCGGATAGGAGCCACAGCGGCAGATGTGGCCTTCGAGAGCCTGGCGGATGGCGGCGTCGGCAGGCCGGGGCGTGCGATCGAGCAGGGCCGCGGCGGCGAGGATCATGCCTGGGGTGCAGTAGCCGCACTGGTAGGCTTCGGTTTCGAGAAAGGCCTGCTGGACGGGGTGGAGGCCGCCTTCGGGCGCGAGTCCTTCGATGGTGACGACGGTTTTGCCGCGCGCGGAGGCGGCGGGGGTGATGCAGGATTTGACGGGGCGCCCGTCGAGCAGGACGGTGCAGGCTCCGCAGGCGCCTTCGCCGCAGCCGGGCTTGGCGCCGGTCAAGCCGAGGGAATCGCGCAGGAGATCGAGCAGCATGAGGCCCGGAGGGGCATCGGTACGCTGCTTCCGGCCGTTGACTGTCAGTTCGATGACCGCCATACAATGAGAGTAGCTGAAGATTGTTGATCCCACCTGGAGGTATGTGAACCCTTGATCCCGGAAATCGTCGTTCGCAGTGTGCTCGCACTCTCGATGACGCAGCCTGTGCCGCCGCCTGCCGATCCGCGGCCGGACCCGGATGAAGGCGTGCTGGGCTCGGTCCGGCTTCAAATTCCGGAGCCGATGGTGTTTGACCTGGTGCGTCCGCTGGGGGCGGAGAAGGGCGAGATTGAAGTGAATACGCTCTTTTTCCAGCCGATGACGGGGCGTGGGCGCAAGCTGCAGTGGGCATCGGAGATCGAGGGGACGTATGCGGAGGGGCACGCGGTGGAGTTTGAATTGCCGGTGGAGGGGGTGGAACTGGAGAGCTACAAGGTTGCGTTTCAGTCAAAGTTTCCGGCGCGGAAGTCGCCGTATTTCACGCACGGATGGCAAGGGATTTTCGAGAAGGGGCGTCACGGATTTGCGTGGGAGACAGCGCAGTTGTATTTGACGGGGGTCCGGTGGCATCCGCGCTGGAGCATGATGTCGCTGCACGGGCCGCGGTATCACCGGCCGCGGGGGGGCGCGGGTCAATGGTCGATGCTGGCGAACAACACGGTGTTCTACCAGGCGCCGCACAAGCCGGTGTTGGGGGTGGAGACGAATCTCGAGTTTGCGGGAGCGCGGGGGACGGCCGCGCTGGTCATGCCGCAAGCGCATGTCCACCTCGGACGCCGCCTCCAGTTGCAGGCTGGCGTTGGCGCGTTGCGCCAGCCGGGCGCGGGCCTGACGGGGGTGGCATCGTGGCGATTGATCCGCGAGTTCTGAGCGGGAGAACAGAGGTTAGATCGCGAGCCGCAGGACCATGCCGGGGTCGGAGATGTCGCCCGGGCGCGCGGCCATCAGCCCGACTTCGTGGATCACATCGCCGGGGATGACGACTTCAGTGGCGGTGACCATGACGCGGGGGGTGATGTCGACGGGTTCATCGCCGGCGAGGTCCTGGGCCATGAGGCGGGGAGCCTTGCCGAGAGCGGGTGTGCGCAGGGTGAGGGAGCGGTAACGCCCGAAGATGCCCACGAGGGGGCGCAGGGCTTCGAGGGTGAGGGTGACATCGGCGAGCGGATAGGAGAAGCCCTCGTCGGCCTGGACGCGCGGCAGGGTGGCGACGGCGACGCTGTCGTTGGGATACATCGCAGCGAGGACAAACGGGCGGTTCGGCCCACCGACCTGGGGCAGGGGCATATTGCGGGTAACGCGGGCGGGAGCGCTTTGCCGGACTGTCTTGCCGTGGACGGTAGGCAGCCAGGTCTCGCCCTCGCGGAAGGTCCAGGAATCGACGAGCCGCTCGCGGTCGAGATCGACGTCGCCGGAACCCGCGGGGAAAGGAGGCGCCATGCGCTGCCAGCGGATGGCGCGGGTGACTGCATCGAGGCGGCGATGCAGTTCTCTGGGGTTATAGCCGCGTGCCAGCGGGTCGGTCCAGGCGCTGTGACGGGTGAGACCGAGAGTGCAGCCGAGGACCGCGGCGATGTAGGGTTCGTCCTCACAATTGAGGAGACAGGGCTGATTGATGCGCTCCTCGCTGGCGGCGAGGAGGCTGGCAACGCGGTCGAGCGTGGTGGGCAGGCCGAGATGGCCGGTGACGGCGCAGGTCCGGAAAGTATTGCTGAACTCGATCAGCCGGAGGGATTCCTGGAGGACGCGGCCGGCCGCCCAGCGGGGATACTCGCCACTACGCGAGCCTAGATCGGAAGAGCGACGGGGAGGGAAAGGGTGGAGATCTCGG
>DNFG01000029.1:10696-10837 GCA_003487005.1 Bryobacterales bacterium | reverse complement strand
CGCTCCCCAAACTTCGGATACCTCTTCACCAACTTCTCCCGCCACCCCCGGCACATCCGCAAAAACCGCCCATACTCCTCTCCAAACTCCCGCGCAAACCGCTCCCGCAACCGCACTGCCAGCGCCGGACACGCCCCCGAC
>DNFG01000029.1:10153-10383 GCA_003487005.1 Bryobacterales bacterium | reverse complement strand
TCGAAACCGCGATCAACAAATCCCCCTGCCGGTGCACGCTCGGATACGTGAACCGGCACCGCGGCGGATCGTCCAGACAGTTCACCAGAATCCCCCGCGCCTCGCAATCCGCAAAGATCCGCGGGTTCTCCGTCCGGTCCGGTCCCGCCGCCACCACCAGCGCCGATCCCTCGATCAACGCGGCATTATACTTCTCCGCCGACACCACCACCGCTCCCACTTCCCTCAAT
>DNFG01000029.1:310-9901 GCA_003487005.1 Bryobacterales bacterium | reverse complement strand
ACCACCGCTCCCACTTCCCTCAATCCCGCCGCCTTCGTCTCCGCTTCGTGCCCCGTCCCGAACACCACGCACCGCTTCCCCGCCAGCCTCAATACCACCGGATACCCCGCATCTGCGCCTTGTTCCATCGCTTCTCTGATCATCCCCGCCTCCCTGCTGTGCTTGCAAGCCTTCCCCCAACGTGATTCTATGTCATTGCCATGCGATTCCTGCTCTTCCTCGCCGCCGCCTCCCTGTTCGCCGCCGGCCCCGTCATCACGATCTCCCAGGAAAACCCCCGCTATTGGGCCCTCGACGGCAAAACCCAACCCCTCATCGGAGGCACCGTCGAGGACAACCTCTTCCAGATCCCCAACCTCCGCGAACACCTCGACCTCCTCAAAGCCTCCGGCGGCAACTACATCCGCTGCACCATGAGTTCCCGCGACCAGGGCGACGCCTGGCCCTTCTTTCCCGATCCCAAAACCGGCAAGTACGACCTCAATCGCTGGAACCCCGAATACTGGCGCCGCTTCTCCGAACTCCTCCGCCTCACCGCCGAACGCTCCATCGTCGTCCAGATCGAAGTCTGGGACCGCTTCGATTTCGCCCGCGAACCCTGGCAACTCAACCCCTTCAACCCCAAGAACAACACCACCCTCACCGAAGCCAACTCCCAACTCAAAACCGCCTACGAAAAACACCCCGGCCAGCGCGAAACCCCCTTCTTCCGCTCCGTCCCTTCGCTCGACAACAACCGCCTTCTCCTCAAATACCAGGAAGCCTTCGTCGACAAACTCCTCGCCGAATCCCTCCCCTACTCCCACGTCCTCTACTGCATGGACAACGAAACCAACGAAGCCCCCGAATGGGGCGCCCACTGGTCCCGCTTCATCCGCGAACGCGCCGCCAAACTCAAACGCGAAGTCCACACCACCGAAATGTGGGACCCCTGGGACCTCAACCACCCCATGCACCTTCGCACCTTCGACCACCCCGAACTCTATTCCTTCGTTGACGTCTCCCAGAACAACCACCAGAAGCGCCAGACCCATTGGGATAACCTCCAGTCCGTTCGCCGCCGCCTCTCCGCCCAACCCCGCCCCATGAACGTCGTCAAAATCTATGGCGCTTCCACCGGTACCTACGGAACCGACCGTGACGGCGAAGAACGCTTCTGGCGCGGCATCATCGGCGGTCTCGCCACCTCCCGCTTCCACCGCCCCAATTCCGGTCTCGGCCTCGGTCCCAAGGCCCAGGCCCACCTCAAAAGCATGCGCCTCCTCCTCGACGCCATCCACCTCCCCAATGGCGAACCCCGCCTCGACATCCTCGGCAATCGAACCCCGAACGAGGCATTCCTCAACGCCGCCCCCGGCCAACACTACGCCGTCTATTTCCCCGATGGCGGTGAAGTCCGTCTCGAAATGTTCAACGAATCCGGCCCCTGGCGCCTCCGCTGGCTCGACGTCCCCAATTCGAAATGGACCCCCGAATCCACCGTCCAGGCCGGCACTGTCATCCTCACCGCCCCCGCCCCCGGCCATTGGACCGCCGTCCTCGCGCCCGTCAAATAACGAAGTGCCCGGGGTGCGCCGCGGCTATCGGCCCTCCGCCCCTACTCCGCCCCCAGCGCCTGAAACATCTTGTTCTTCCCCCGCTCCGGTACCGGCGGAATCGCCCGCTGCATCGCCTCCACCACCACCCCCGCCGGCGCCTTCTCCCCCACCGCCGCCGCCACCTGCCCGCACGCATCTTCCGGCGCCTCCCCCATCACGTCAAACCAAACCTCCACCCGGTCCCGCTCCGCCTGCACCATCCGGTACTCCTTCATCCACCCCACAAATCGCAACAGCGGATTGATCAACTCAAACGGATGCACCTTCCGCCCACCCGAAAAGTGGAAGAACTCCGCCACCCGCCCCTGCACGCTCCGCAATGTCCGGACCCCCCGCCCGCATGGGCAGCGCTCAGGGCCCATCACCGCCCAGTCGTTCAAGGCATACCGGATAAACGGCATCGCCTCCGCCGCCAGGTTTGTCGCCACCACTTCGCCCCCCTCGCCGTCCCGCGCCGCCCGCCCCTCCCGCACTACCTCCACAATCAGTCCCTCTTCGTTCAGATGAAGCAATCCCGTCTCCGGGCATTCCGACGCCAGCAGGTTGAACTCGCTCGCCCCGTACATGTTGTACGCCGGACACCCGAAGGCCCGCCGGACCCGTTCCCGCATCTCCGGCGTCACCGTCTGCGCCCCCATCGCCAGGTGATGCACTCTCAACCCCCGAAGATCCGCCTCCGATACTTCCAGTGCCAGCCTCCAGATCGCCTCCGCGTGCCCCCCCACTGCCTGCGGCCGCAATTCGCGCAACCGCCGCAGTACGCCCTCCGGTCCCAACTTGACGTGGTTCACCGAAGCCCGTCTCAGGAGACCCGCCTTCATCCACGGGTTCTGCCGCTTCGCCCCAGGCAAATCCAGCGATTCCGCCACTCCGGAATTCAGAGTCACCCTCAGTCCGAACCAGCTCAGCCCATACCGGAAATGTTCGCCCAACCGGTATGCGCACATCGTGAAATCCTCCGGATAGGTCCGCCGGATCGCCGTCGGCGCCCCCGTGGATCCGCTCGTCAGATCCGTCAACAGCGGCACGCCCCGGTAATCCCGCGCAATTGCCTCCGCTTCCGGCAGCGCCTGGTAGTGCTGCTTCGTGATTACCGGCAACGCGAGCAAATCGGCGCGTGCCGCGAGCCGCGTCCCGGGCGTCAGCCCATGTTCAGCCCACCACCGCGCGTGGGCCGCGTGCTCCCTCCAGGTCCGCTCCACCAGACGGCGAAGGCGCGCCATCTGGCGCGCCTCCACGTCGCCCAGGCCCGTCCACCGGGCCAGGGCTTTTCCCGCCAGCAGAGCCTGACGAGCCGGATACATCGCTGCTACACCGAAGCGATCTTGACCGTCGCCCCGTCCTGCGCAATCGACGCCCGCGCCGCCTCGATTACTGCTTCATTGAAGCTCGAATTCGCTGGAGTCGCCATGATCCCCGCGTCGTCCCACTGCTTCAGCAGCGCCCGCCGGCCGTTCAGGTCGCGGTCGCCCGTCTCCAGTTCGATCGCCCGCTCCACGATGTACGCCACGCTCCGGTAGCCATAGCCCACCGGCACCAGGCCCGGCCCGCCATGATCCACGTACGTGAAGTAATCCGGGCTCGGCTCCGAATACTGTGTCTGTCCGCCGCCCGAAACCGGTTCCACGATGCTGTACGAGATCCCGCGGTACCGGTCGTTGTGCTCGATCCACGAACCCGCTTCGCCCGTCGCCCCATACATCGTCAACCCCTGCGTGTTCGACCCCGGTGCCGCGTCCGGGAAGCCCAGCGCGTTCTGCACATTCAATGCCGCGCCGTTCTCCCAGATCACCCGCGCGTCCGTCCACAGATACCCGGTCTTCCCGTTCGGGAACTGGTCCTTCAGCCCATAGAGCGACACGCTCACCGGCTTGAGACCCGTAATGAAATGCACCAGGTCCACGTAATGGCACCCAATGTAGGTGAACGCGTCCGTTGCGTCCGTCGTGAACCAGTTCTGGAAGTTCGAATGACGGTAATACCACTTCTCGAACAACGACGCCGTCCCCAGCTTGAACTCGCCAAACTGGCCCGTGCGATACCGCTGGCGCGCCATGTGCGAACGGTCGTCAAACCGCTTGTGATACTCCGTCGCCACCAGCAGGCCGCGCCCGCGCGCCTCCTCTTCAATCTCTTCCGCCTGCTTCACCGTCAACACCAGCGGCTTCACGCACAACACGTTCTGGTCGTGCTTCAGCGCGCACATCACCGCGTTGTAGTGCAATTGGTCCGGCAAACCCACCACCACCAGTTGCCGCGGCGGCATCGCCGCGATCAACTCCGGGTAGGGCGTCACCGTCGGCTTGAACGGCGGCACGTCCGGAAACGCCCGCACAATCTTCGGATGCGCCGCCAGAGCTTCCAGAATGTCCATCGCCAGCGAACAAACCTCGATCGACTCCACCCGTCCCTGCCGCTGCAATTGATAGAGCGAGGGCAGAAGCTGATCCTGCGCGATCATCCCGCCGCCAAGAAGAAGTACCTGCATCGTCCTCTAGCTCCTCTGGACCATCGCGCCGCGCTGCGCCGCCACTTCCGCCACCACCTCGTCGAGGACGTCGCAGCCCTCGCTGAGAGCCTCCTCCGTGATCGTCAGCGGCGGACAGATCTTCACCGTCGAGCCCATGTAGCCCACAGGCGCGAACATCAGCAGTCCGCGCTCCACGCAGCGCCACACCACGTCGTGCGCGAACGCCGCGTCCGGTTTCTCCGGTGACGACCCCGGCTCCACGCAGATCATCCCGGCCACCAGACCCTTCCCGCGAATCGCCCCGATGTGCTCGGGGTACTTCGCCTTCAGCGCCTCCAGCCGTCCTTGCAGCACCGCGCCCATCCGCGCTGCGTTGCCCGGCAGATCCTCGTTCAGAATCAGATCCACGTTCGCCAGCGCCGCCGCGCAGCACACGGGGTTGCCCGTGTGCGTCGACGATGCCGAACCCGGGTCCGACATGTCCATCACGTCCGGCCGTCCCACAATCGCCGAAATCGGCAGCGAGGACGAGATCCCCTTGCCCCACGTCGTCAGGTCCGGCACCACCCCGTAATGCTCGAAGCCCCAAAGTTTTCCGCAGCGGCCGAACGCCGCCTGCACTTCGTCAAACACCAGCAACGCGTCGTGTGCGTCACACCATTTCCGAAGCTGCTGGATATACTCCACCGGCGCGAAAGCCGCCGTCCCGCCCTGGTAGGTCTCCAGCATCACCGCGCACACCTGCGCCGGACCCACGCCATGCTCTCCCAGCGTCCGCTCAAACAGCTCAAAACTCGTGTCTTTCGTCCAGAAACCGTCCGGAAACGGCACCTGCACGAAACCCGGATCCAGGTTGCCGATCCACGACTTCAGCCCCGGAATGCCGCCCGCCTGCTGCGATCCCAGCGTCCGCCCGTGGAACGCCTTCTCGAACGAAACCACCACGTTCTTGGTCGGCCCGCCCACTTTGCGGCCATGCATCCGCGCCGCCTTGATCGCGAACTCCACCGTCTCGCTCCCCGTCGTCAGCAGGAAGATCTTCTTCAGCGGCTCCGGCATCAACTCCACAAACCGCTCGCAAAGCCGCGCCCGGATCTCCGACGGAAAACAGTAATTCGTCAGCAACCCGTGACCCGCCTGCCCCGCGATCGCGTCCGCGATCTCCTTCCGGCCATGCCCGGCATTGGTGATCAGCACGCCCGAAGACCAGTCCAGCCACTTGTTGCCAAACGGATCGTAAACCTGAAATCCCTCGGCGCGATCCCAGATCACCGGCGGCTGTCCGCCCATCGCGCGCAGTTCATAGCGGTTCAGCTTCTCGAGGATCGGCAACGACTCCGGTACCGGAAACCGCGTCACGATCCGGCGGTACTTCGTCTCCACGCGGGCGACATCTTGGGGAGCGGGCAAAGGCAGTGTGGACATCTCCCCTCCATTGTCTTGAATCGAACCCCAAAGAGCAAAACTCCGCCCCCGGCCGCTAAGCTGAAGGAATGAGCCAGGTGAATCGACAGGTCATTCTCCAAACCCGCCCCGCCGGACTGCCCCGCGAATCCGATTTCGCCGTCGTCGAATCCGCCCTGCCTGAACCCGGCCCCGGCGAAGTCCTCCTCCAGACCCACTTCACCTCCGTCGACCCCTACTTGCGCGGCATCATGCGCGAAGGCCCCGGCTACCTCGGCTCCGTCAGCCCCGGCGAAGTCGTCCCCGCCGGCAGCGTCGGCCAGATCCTCAAGTCCAATAATCCCGCCTTCCAGCCCGGCGAATTCGCCGCCGGCATGTGGGGCTGGCAGGAATTCGCATGCGCCGCTCCAAACCAGCTCACCCGCGTCGACCCCGCCCTCGCGCCTATCTCAACGGCCCTCGGGGTCCTCGGCATGCCCGGCATGACGGCCTATTTTGGCCTCCTCGACCTCGGAAAACCAAAGCCCGGCGAGACCGTTTTCGTCAGCGGAGCGGCCGGCGCGGTCGGTTCGCTCGTTGGGCAGATCGCCAAAATCCAGGGTTGCCGGGTCGCCGGCTCGGCCGGTAGCGACGCGAAAGTCCAACATTTGATTGAAGATCTCGGCTTCGACGCCGCGTTCAACTACAAAACGGAGAGCGATTTGGGCGGGCGATTGCGGGCTCTGTGCCCGGATGGCGTCGACGTGTACTTCGACAACACCGGCGGGGCGATGACGGATGCTGTGCTGCTGCAGATCAACAACTTCGCCCGGATCGTGCTCTGTGGGCAGATCGCCCAGTACAACGAAACGGAGATCCCGCAAGGGCCGCGATTGCTGTTTCAACTGGTCGTCAAACAGGCCCAGATGCACGGGTTTCTCGTCTTCCGGTACCTTGAAAGATACCCGGAGGGCGTTGCCCAAATGGCGGCGTGGATCCGCGAAGGCCGGCTGAAATATCGCGAGGATATCGTGCAAGGCATAGAAAATACAGGGAAAGCCTTCATCGGGCTCTTCACGGGCGACAACACCGGGAAGCGCCTGGTCCGGTACCTCTAGATTAGTACATTGTACATGTACAATAGACAAATTATTCTGGCGCTCGGTCTGGTCTGGTGGCTGCTGCCTCCGGCGGCCCCGGCTCAGGGGCTGGCCCCCTTGCTGCGGGGGGTCGAGCAGCGCTATAACCGCGCGAAAACACTGGAGTTAACCTTCGAGCAGCGCCAGTTGGCGCAGGGCCGGAGGATCGTCGAGCGGGGCCGTCTGGTGCTCCGGAAGCCCGGCCGGATGCGCTGGACCTACACGCAGCCAGAGGGCAAATTATTCGTCTCAGACGGCAGTTTTGTGTACTTCTATTCGCCACTTTCGGGCACCGCCGAGAAGGCCCGTTTGAAGGAGACGGACGATTTCCGGGCGCCCCTGGCGTTCCTGCTGGGCCGCCTGGATTTCCAGCGGGACTTCGGCCGGTTCGAATGGAACGCGAACGACCGGCCGCCGTTGATCCGGGCGTTTCCGAAGAGCGACAAGGCTCCGTACACGCGGGTGGAGTTCTCGGTATCGGCGGAGTTTGCGATCGAAAGGCTGGTGGTGACGGGGGTGGACGGATCGGTGACGGAGTTCCGGTTCACGAACGAGCGGGTGAACGGTCCGGTGAACGAGGCGGAATTCCGGTTCGAGGCGCCGCCCGGGGTGGCGGTGATGGAAGTGGAGCAATAAAAGGCCTCCACGCCGGGGGGTGGTTTCGCGTCAACAGTATGTAGGCGAAGCATGCCCGAATTTGCTCTGAAATACGCGAATGCCCGCGGGGAAGTCCGGCAGCAGGTGATGGAGGCCGGCAGCGAGCAGGAACTGCGCGACAAGCTCACGCAGCAGGGTTACCTTGTGTATTCGATCCGGCCGCGGGAGGGTCTGGCGGGATTGCGGGGCGGCAAAAGGGCGAAGAAGCTGGACATGGAGAAGTTTCTGATCTTCAACCAGCAGTTCAACACGCTGTTCCGTGCCGGGTTGCCGATTTTGAAGTCGCTGGATTTGCTGGCGGAGCGGCTGACGGACAAGCGTTTGAGCCCGGTCATCCTGGAGGTCCGGGACGAAGTGAAGCGGGGCACGCTGCTGTCGGAGGCGTTCCGGCGGCAGGGGGTGTTTCCACCGATTTACGTGACGTCGGTGATGGCGGGGGAGAAGAGCGGAGCGCTGGGGGAGGTGCTGGACCGTTATGTCAATTACCAGAAGCTGGCGCTGGCGGTTCGGAAGAAGATTCTGCTTTCGCTGCTGTATCCATCGATTCTGATCGTGCTGGTGGCGTTGCTGGTGGTGTTTCTGGTGACGTTCGTGGTGCCGCGGTTCGCGACGTTGTACGAGACGACGAACGCGGAACTGCCGGTGCTGACGCGGTGGCTGATCGCGGTGGGGACGAGCGCGCAGGAATCGATTGTGATCGCGGGGGTGGCGCTGGTGGGAGGGATCATCGGGGGGCGGCTGTATCTGAAGACGGAAGCGGGCAAGACGTTTTCGGACCGGGTGAAGATGAAGCTGCCGGTGGTGAGCGAGATCTGGACGAAGTATCAGGTGGCGCAGATTGCGCGGCTGTTGTCGACGCTGCTGACGGGGGGGATACCGCTGGTGCAGGGGCTGGAGACGGCGGCGGAGTCGATCGGGAGCCCGGTGTTGCGGAAGGCGCTGGAGAAATCGCGGCAGATGGTCCGGGAAGGGCAGTCGCTGTCGTCGGCGTTCGCGTCGACGGGGGTGGCGCCGCCCCTGGCGGTGGACATGATGGAAGTGGGGGAATCGACGGGGGCGCTGCCGGCGATGTTGTCGAGCGTGGCGGAGTTTTACGAGGATGACGTGAACACCCGGATGCAGGCGGCGCTGTCGCTGATCGAGCCGGCGATTATGATTTTCATGGGCGGGTTCGTGGCGTTCGTGCTGCTGGCGCTGTACCTGCCGATTTTCTCGCTGGCGGACACGTTCAATTGAGGAAGGTTTAAGCCATGGCGACGCCCCCATTGAGAAGCGGAAATCCGGAGCAGGAAGTGGCGCAGGCGCAGGCTCTGGCGGCGCGGTATCGCTGCGAGTTCGTGGATCTGAAGGCAACCAAGATCGACCACGAACTGTTCAAGTCGATCCCGGTGGATCTGATGTTCCGGTACAATTTCGTGCCGCTGGAGGCGCAGAACGGGTCGCTGGCGATCGCGCTGGCGGATCCGCGGCATTTGAACCTGATCGACGAGCTGTCGATTCTGCTGCACAAGAAGCTGCAGGTGAAGGTGGCGACGCTGTCGCAGATCGCGGATCTGCTGAAGAAGACGGAGCAGTCGCAGCGGGTGCTGGAGGAGGTGACGGAGGGGTTCACGCTGGACGTGGTGGGCGAGGAGGAGAACCCGGACGAAACGCTGTCGATCGACCGGCTGACGAGCGAGGAAGCCGACATCGCGCCGGTGATCAAGCTGGTGGACACGACGATTTTCAATGCGCTGGAGCGGCGGGCGTCGGACATCCACATCGAGACGCGGGATTCGGAGGTGGTGATCAAGTACCGGATCGACGGGGTGCTGCATTACGCGATGCCGCCGATCGCGAAGGACTGGCATTCGACGATCATCAGCCGCATCAAGGTGATGAGCGAACTGGACATCGCGGAGCGGCGGATTCCGCAGGACGGGCGTTTCCGCGTCCGGTACAAGGGGCGGCTGATTGATTTCCGGGTCTCGATCATGCCGACGATCCATGGCGAGGACGCAGTGCTTCGCGTCCTGGACAAGGAATCGATGAGCGAGCAGTTCAAGAAGCTGTCGCTGGAGGTGGTGGGCTTTTCGGAAGGGGATCTGGTCCGGTTCCGGCGGTACATCAAGGAGCCGTACGGGATGGTGCTGGTGACCGGGCCGACGGGTTCCGGCAAGACGACGACGCTGTACGCTGCATTGAGCGAGATCCAGAACGACGAAGACAAGATCATCACGATTGAAGACCCGGTGGAGTATGAACTCGGGGGCGTGAACCAGATCCCGGTGAACCCCAAGCGCGGGCTGACGTTTGCCTCGGGGCTGCGGGCGATCCTGCGTCAGGACCCGGACGTGATCATGGT
>DNFG01000029.1:0-124 GCA_003487005.1 Bryobacterales bacterium | reverse complement strand
GACCCGGTGGAGTACCAGTTGAAGGGGGTCACGCAGATCCCGGTGAATGACAAGAAAGGATTGTCTTTCGCGCGCGGGCTGCGGTCGATCTTACGGCATGATCCGGACAAGGTGATGGTGGGCG
>DNFG01000524.1 GCA_003487005.1 Bryobacterales bacterium | reverse complement strand
ATCCGGCGATGAAATACCAGGACGAGCCGGAATTGGGTTACTCGAACTGACTGCTGGCATTTCGACTTCGTCCGGAAGGCCTCGAATTGAGCCGGCCGCTGGCGCATCCGGAAATATCCCATCTGGCAGTGACGCCATCCCGGGTCTGGCCCGGAACCGGAAGAGGCGGAATATCAGCAATTGAGTGACTATTCCGTTTTCCGCGCTGCCCTGAAAGCCCGCTGCGGGGCGCGGGTTTTCCCTGGAAACACAAGGGATGGCGGGCCTGCGAAGGTCATCGGAGACGGCGGCCTCATTTCAGGATAGCAATCAGCAGCCGGATCGGGAATACCCGATTCAGACTACAAATTGAACAGAAGGAAGGGTATTCTAGCCACGCCGGAAGAGATAGACGGCGATTTCAGCCAATAAATTTGGCAGATTTTGAATGCGGCGGTCACCGGCCAGGAACATCCGGCGTTCGATCTTCCAATGTTGTTGCTGGACGAACTCTTCGAAATCCTGCACGGTGAGGAAGTGAATATTGGGTGATTCGTACCAATTGTAGGGGAACAGCGGCGTCCGCGGCGCACGTCCGCTGGTGAGATGAGCGAAGCGGACCCGCCAGTGTCCGAAGTTCGGGAAAGCGACGATGGCATGCTGGCCGACGCGCAGCATCTGGTCGAGCACCAACTGGGGATTGCGGGTCTCCTGCAGGGTCTGGCTCAGGACGACGTAGTCGAAGGCCTTGTCGGGATAATCGGTCAGGCCGGCCTCGATGTCGCCTTGATAGACGGTCACGCCGCGCGCGACGGCATCCTGGACGAGCGACCGCTGGCGCTCGACGCCGCGCCCGGTCACCTGTTTGTTCTCTTTGAGCCACGCCAGCAGGGCCCCGTCCCCGCAGCCGAGATCGAGCACACGCGCCCCTTGCGGGATCAATTCGCCGATCAGCGCATAGTCGCCGCGCCCGAGAACTTCCTTCACTCTCACGCCGGCGCGCCCTTCCCGCAGTCGATGCCCGCTTCGCGCGCGACCCGCGCCAGGAATCCGCTCACGATTCGCGTCTGTTCGCCGACGTCCACGAGGAACGCGTCGTGCCCGTAACTCGAACTCAGTTCGCAGTAGGTCACATCATGGTTCCGGCTGCGCAGCGCGCGCACGATCTCCTCGGACTGATAGCTCGGATACAGCCAGTCGGAGGTGAAGCTGATGACGAGGAATCGCGACTGCGTGTGCTCCAGCGCCGCGGCCAGCGAAGGTGCGTCGTTGGTCAGATCGAAATAGTCCATCGCCTTGGTGATGTACAGATACGAGTTCGCGTCGAACCGCCCCACGAACTGCGATCCGCGATAGCGCAGGTAGCTTTCCACTTCGAAGTCGATGTCGAAGCCGTAGCTGAAGGCCTCGCGGTTCCGCAGGCGGCGTCCGAACTTCTCGCGCATCGATTCGTCGGACATGTAGGTAATGTGGCCGACCATCCGCGCCACCGCGAGACCGCGCGCGGGCGGATTGCCGTCGTAGAAGTCGCCGTTGTTGAAGTCCGGATCGGCGACGATCGCCTGCCGTCCGGTTTCGTTGAAGGCGATCTGCTGGGCGCTGTGCCGCGCCGTGGTGGCGATGGGCAGGCAGGCTTCCACCAGGTCCGGGTACGAGACGGCCCATTCGAGCGCCTGCATGCCGCCCATCGAACCGCCCGCGACGGCCAGCAGTTTGGGGATGCCGAGGTGATCGACCAGCGCCTTCTGCAGGCGGACCATGTCGCGAATCGTGATCACCGGAAAGCTGAGCGCGTAGCGCTGCCCGGTTTCGGGATTGATCGAAGAGGGGCCGGTGGTTCCGCGACACCCGCCGAGGACATTGGCGCAGAAGACGAAATAGCGGTCGGTGTCGAACGCCTTCCCCGGCCCGATCATGTTCGCCCACCAGCCCGGCTTGCCTTCGTGATCGATACCGGCGGCGTGGGCGTCGCCGGTGAAGGCGTGAAGCACGAGGATGGCGTTGGTGCGCTCCGCGTTCAGTGTGCCATAGCCCTCCCAGGCCACGGTGACGTCGCGCAGAGTCGCGCCGCAATCGAGCGGCAACTCGGCAACGTGAACGGTTTGGACCTCGGCGATCATGGCGCGAATGTGGGGCGAAACCCCATTGTAGCGGTTAGCCTGCCGTGGTCAGAGTCAGCCGCCCGTGCTTGACGCCCTTGGTGCTGACGAGTTTGTCGGCGATCCGGCGGATGGCTCCCGCGCGCCCGCGGAGCACCAGGACTTCGAGGCAATTGTCGTGGTCCATGTGGACATGGAGCGTGGAGATGATCTCGCGGAAGTGGTCGTGCTGCATGTCGGTGAGCTTGTCGGCGAGTTGCCGGACGTGATGGTCATAGACCAGGGTCAGGGTGCCGACGGCCTCGCGCTCGGGGTCGGTGGTCTCCTCGCGGACGAGGGCGTCGCGGATCAGGTCGCGGAAGGCTTCCGAACGGTTCGAATAGCCCTTCCGCTCCAGCAGTCCGTCGAACTGCCCGAGCAGATCCTCGTCAATCGCCACGCCGATCCGGCACAAGTCGCTCATGAGGTCCATCATACGGTGCACAAACCTTGGGGGAAATGTTGAATCCGGCCCCCCTGAAATGAAACAATGGATGTTGTTCCACAATCCATCAGGAGGCGCCTTGTCGAACGCCGCAATTCTGGCCCTGGAGGACGGCAGCGTCTTCTCCGGCCGCGCCTTTGGTGCGCGCACCGTCCGCACCGGCGAAGTGGTCTTCAACACTTCGCTGACGGGCTATCAGGAAGTCTTTACTGACCCGAGCTACACGGGCCAGATCGTCATTCTCACCAATCCGCAGATCGGCAACTACGGCACCAGCGCCGGCGACAACGAAGCCGCCCGCGCCTTTATCGAGGGCCTCGTGGTCCGCGAATGGGCCGAGCAGCCGTCGAACTGGCGTTCGGAGGAATCCGCCGACCAGTTCCTGGCGCGGCAGTCCATCCCGGTTATCAGCGAGATTGATACTCGTGCCATCGTCCGCCGTCTGCGCTCGCAGGGCGTGATGCGCGGGGCGCTGTCCACCGCCGGCCACACCGCCGCTGAACTCGTGGAAATGGCCCGCAATTCTCCGTTGATGTCGGGCCGCGACCTGGCCACGGCGGTCTCGACCGCCGAGCCGTACTCCTGGACCGAACCCGTGTCCCCGTGTTCGCCCTCCGAACTGATGCCGCCAGAACCGGCGGACCGCTTCCGCGTGGTCGCCTACGATTTCGGTATCAAACACAATATTCTTCGCCGACTTGCCACCGTGGGCGCCGATGTGACGGTGGTACCGGCGGGCACGACGGCCGAGGACGTTCTCGCGCTCAAGCCCGACGGCGTCTTTCTCTCCAACGGACCCGGCGACCCCGAACCGCTGTCCTTCCAGGTCGAACAAGTCCGCAAACTCGTCGGCCGCACGCCCATCTTCGGCATCTGTCTCGGCCACCAGGTGCTGGGCCTCGCGCTCGGCGGGAAGACCTACAAACTCAAGTTCGGTCACCGCGGCATCAACCACCCGGTGCTCAACAAGGGCACCGGCCGCGTCGAAATCACGGTCCAGAACCACGGCTTCGCCGTCGATCCCGATTCGTTCAACGATTCGGAGGTCGAACTCACCCATATCAACCTGAACGACGAAACCCTCGAAGGCCTTCGCCATCGCTCACACCCGGCCTTCTGCGTCCAGTACCATCCCGAGGCCGCCCCCGGGCCCCACGATTCGCAGTACCTGTTCGACGAATTCGCCGCCCTCATGAAGGAGTTCCGGAAGTAACTTGCCGCGCAGAAACGATCTCCACCGCATCCTGATCATCGGCTCCGGGCCCATTGTCATCGGACAAGCCTGCGAGTTCGATTATTCGGGCACCCAGGCCTGCAAGGCGCTCCGCGCCGACGGCTATGAAGTGATCCTGATGAATTCCAATCCGGCCACCATCATGACCGACCCGGAACTCGCGGATCGCACGTACGTTGAGCCGCTGACCGTCGAATACGCCGAGGAGATCATCCGCAAGGAACGCCCCGACGCCATTCTCTCCACTGTCGGCGGGCAGACCGGCCTCAACCTCTCCGTCGAACTCGCCGAATCGGGCATCCTCGACAAGTATGGCGTCGAACTCATCGGCGCCAAGATCGACTCCATCAAGAAGGCTGAGGACCGCCTCCTGTTCAAGGACGCGATGCGCAAAATCGGGCTGGAAACGCCGCAATCGCGCCTGCTGCGCTCGGTCGAAGAGGGTCTCGAATTCGCCGCCAAGATCGGATACCCGCTGATTCTTCGCCCTTCGTTCACCCTGGGCGGAAGCGGCGGCGGCATTGCTTACAACCGCGAAGATCTCGTCGATATCCTCGAACACGGCCTGGATCTGTCGCCGGTGCACGAAGTCCTCGCCGAGGAGTCGGTCCTTGGCTGGAAGGAGTTCGAACTCGAGGTCATGCGCGACCTCGCCGACAACTGCATCATTGTCTGCTCGATCGAAAACTTCGATCCGATGGGCGTCCACACGGGCGACTCCATCACCGTCGCGCCCGCCCAGACGCTCACCGACCGCGAATACCAGATGATGCGCGATGGCGCCCTCGCCTGCTTGCGCGAGATTGGCGTCGATACCGGCGGTTCGAACGTCCAGTTCGCGATCAATCCCGAAAACGGCCGGATGGTGGTGGTCGAGATGAACCCGCGCGTGTCGCGCTCTTCCGCACTTGCCTCCAAGGCCACCGGGTTCCCCATCGCCAAGATCGCCGCCAAACTCGCCGTCGGCTACCGTCTCGACGAGATCAAGAACGACATTACGCGCAAGACCCCCGCCTGCTTCGAGCCCACGATCGACTATGTCGTGGTCAAGATCCCGCGCTGGCAGTTCGAGAAATTCCCCGGCGCCGAACCCGTGCTCACCACGCAGATGAAGTCGGTCGGTGAAGTCATGGCCATCGGACGCACGTTCCGCCAGGCCCTGAACAAGGGCATCCGCGGCCTCGAAACCGGCAAAAGCTCCACTTCGATCGAGTTTGACGAAAAGCTGATTCCGCAGCGCCTGATCACTCCCAACCCCGACCGCCTCGCCTACCTGCGGTTCGCCATCGAGCGCGGCCACACCGTCGAGGAATTGCACGAGATGACGCGCATCGACCCCTGGTTCCTGCGCCAGATGCGCGACGGCATCCTCTACGAAAAGGAACTCGCGTCCGAGTCGCTCGAATCCGTCACCGAATCCCAGATGCGCCGCGCCAAGCGGGAGGGGCTTTCCGATGTCCGCCTTGGCCGGTTGTGGCGCCAGGACGCCCTCGCCGTGCGCGAAACCCGCAAGAACCTCGGCGTCCAGGCGGTCTTCAACCGCGTCGATACCTGTGCCGCCGAATTTGAAAGCTTCACCCCGTACCTCTATTCCTCATACGAATTCGAGTGCGAGTCGGAGCCTTCGGACCGGAAGAAAGTGATCATCCTCGGTTCGGGTCCCAACCGCATCGGCCAGGGCCTCGAGTTCGACTACTGCTGCTGCCATGCCTCGTTCGCCCTCCAGCAGTTTGGCGTCGAGTCCATCATGGTGAACTGCAATCCCGAGACCGTGTCCACCGACTACGACACCTCCGACCGCCTCTACTTCGAGCCGCTGACGCTCGAAGAAGTCCTCAATATCTGCGATACCGAGAAGCCCGACGGGGTTATCGTGCAGTTCGGCGGCCAGACGCCGCTCAATCTCGCCCTTCCGCTGAAGGCCGCCGGCGTGCCCATCATCGGCACCGATCCTGAAAACATCGACCTCGCCGAAGACCGTAAACGCTTCGGCCGCCTCCTCGCCGACCTCAACATCCCCAGCCCTCCGTGGGGCACCGCGACCAGCATCGACGAAGCCTGCGCCGTCGCCCGCGAAATCGGCTACCCGGTTCTCGTCCGCCCCAGTTATGTCCTCGGCGGCCGCGCCATGGTCATCGCCTATAACGAAGAGACCGTCCGCCGCTACATGCAGGAGGCCACGCTCTACTCGCCCACCCGCCCCGTTCTCATCGACCGCTTCCTCGAGGACGCCGTCGAAGTCGATGTGGATGCGCTCTCCGATGGCGAGGACGTCCTTATCGGCGGCATCATGGAACATATCGAGGAAGCCGGCGTCCACTCCGGCGACTCCTCCTGCGTCCTGCCCCCGCAGTCCATCAGCGATGCCGAACTCTGCATCATCCGCGACTTCACCGAGAAACTCGCGCGCGCACTCAACGTCATCGGCCTGATGAACGTGCAATATGCCCTCAAACAGGGCAAAATCTACGTCCTCGAAGTGAACCCGCGCGCCTCGCGCACCGCCCCTTACGTTTCGAAGGCCACCGGCGTGCCGCTGCCCAAGGTGGCCGTGGCGCTGATGCTCGGCTCGAAACTCAAGGAGGTTGCCCATCTGACCGGCGGCTTCACCTCCGGCGTGCTGCCCGTGAAAAAGGTTTACGTCAAATCGCCCGTCTTCCCCTTCAACAAGTTCCCCGGCGTGGATCCCGCTCTCGGACCCGAAATGCGCTCCACCGGCGAAGTGATGGGCGTCGGCGACAACTTCGGCGAAGCCTTCGGCAAGGCCCAACTCTCCGCCGGCGCTCCCCTGCCCCGGAAAGGCTGTGTCTTCTTCAGCGTCAATGACCGTGATAAACAGGTCGCCGTCGATCTCGCCAAGAAGTTCTCCGCGCTCGGCTTTGAACTCGCCGCCACCCGCGGCACCGCCGCCCTGTTCCAGTCGCACGGACTCCGCGTCAAGACCGTCTTCAAGGTGAACGAGGGCCGCCCCAACGCCGTCGATCTTCTCAAGGCCGGCGCCCTCCAGTTGGTCATCTACACCACCACCGGCGCCCACTCGTTCTCCGACGAACGCGCCATCCGCCG
>DNFG01000392.1:28050-28676 GCA_003487005.1 Bryobacterales bacterium | reverse complement strand
TTGCCGTAAGCCAGTTCCACCGTAGTTTTATCGCCCACGCCGTCGGCTTTGAAATTGCCGTACTTGACATTGATGAGCGCCCGGTTTTTCAGTTCGGCAATGTAGGCGTCGCCATACTTGTTGTAGAGTTCCAGATTAGCGGTGGGCGGCATATAGACCAAATAATTGATCTTGTAGTCGGCGGTGTTGTTGTTGAACCAGTTCCACCAGGATTTGGAGGCCGACTCAATGACGGTTTCCGCTTTGACGTAAGCCTGTGAGTTGGAGAAATTGATGCTGATGCGATCAAAAACCTCCTGTGCCTGAGACTCCGAGCCTGCGTTGACAAGGATCGTTACCTCAACTTTTACGCGGTTTTTATCCCATGTTTTTACCTCCATTTTGCCGTACCTGTTGCTCAGATGAACGGTGCCTTCCGAGCTGATGTCGTACTCTTTTTTGATGGTTTTGGTAAACTCCCGGAATGCTTCGTCACAGGGATCGCCGATGAGGGGCGTTGCGCTGATAAGCGTTGCCAAAAAGCCTCCGGCGGCTTCAACGTCTCCTCCTCCGGCCCCACCAGCACCAGTTCCATCCGCCCCGCCACCGTCTGCCGTCTCAGATGCTCCACCGTCGTCCGCAACGCC